>NZ_FPIX01000003.1:0-194306 GCF_900119205.1 Pseudomonas sp. NFACC16-2
CAATGAGGGTGAATCACTTCAAATCGTTTCTGCTGCTTCTTGCGCGCCATGACAATTCCTCGCAGGATTGAAAGGCGCGCGGGGAGCACGGTGGCGAACGGATTCACTCTCTCATACGTGGTCACAGCTTGCTGTGCCTACAACGACTCCACGCCGATACCGTGCGGACCACTCTCCCTCTCGGGTGCGTACACACCAGTGATGGCTACGGTCTCTTTCCCCGCGCGCCCCCCAATCTTAGGTCGGACACTTGTTTGCTGCGCGACAGCGCAGCGTCGAAGACGCGGCGGGATCTCCCTCGCCACAGAAGAAGGGCTAGGCCACCGCCTGGCTATGGGGAAACAACAAATCCACAAAGCGCTCGGCGGTGGGTTGTGGTTCGTGGTTGGCCAAGCCTGCGCGTTCGTTGGCTTCGATGAACACGTACTCGGGTTGATCGGCCGACGGCACCAGCAGGTCGAGGCCGACCATGGGGATGTCCAGCGCCCGTGCGGCGCGCACCGCCGCATCGACCAGGGTCGGATGCAGGATCCCGGTGACATCCTCCAGCACGCCGCCGGTATGCAGGTTCGCCGTACGCCGTACGAACAGGTGCTCCCCAGCGGGCAGCACGCTGTCGTAGTCGAACCCCGCCGCGTTGAGTGTGCGCAAGGTCTCGCCATCCATCGGGATTTTACTTTCGCCGCCCGTGGCCGCTTGGCGTCGGCGGCTCTGGGCTTCGATCAACGCGCCGATGGTGTGCCGGCCATCGCCGATCACCTCCGCCGGGCGCCGGATCGCCGCCGCCACCACTTCAAAACCGATCACCAGGATGCGCAGGTCCAGACCCTCGTGGAAACTTTCCAGCAAGACCTGGCTATCGAATTGCCGGGCCGCTTCGATGGCGCTCTGCACCTCCTCGATGGTGCGCAAATCCACCGCCACGCCTTGGCCCTGTTCGCCGTCCAGCGGCTTGACCACCACCCGTTCGTGCTCGTCGAGAAACGCCAGGTTGTCATCGGCATTGCCCGCCAACTGTTGGGCCGGCAGGTTCAGGCCGGCGTTTTTCAGCACTTTGTGGGTCAGGCTTTTGTTCTGGCACAACGTCATGCTGATGGCGCTGGTCAGGTCGCTCAAGGATTCGCGGCATCGGACTCGGCGACTGCCATGGACCAGGGTGAACAAGCCGGCCTCGGCATCGTCCACCTGTACGTCGATGCCTCGGCGGTGAGCTTCTTCGACAATGATGCGCGCATAAGGATTGAACTGCGCTTCGGGCCCTGGCCCCAGGAACAACGGCTGGTTGATGCCGTTCTTGCGTTTAATGGCGAAGGTCGAGAGATTGCGAAAACCGAGTTTGGCGTAGAGGTTTTTCGCCAGGCGATTGTCGTGCAACACCGACAGGTCGAGGTAACTCAAGCCACGGCTCATGAAATGCTCGATGAGGTGACGCACCAGCACTTCGCCAACACCGGGCCGCGGACATTGCGGATCCACGGCCAGGCACCAGAGGCTGCTGCCGTTTTCCGGGTCGTTGAAGGCCTTCTGGTGATTCAGGCCCATGACGCTGCCGATCACCGCACCGGTGTCGTCATCTTCGGCCAGCCAGTAGACCGGGCCCCCCTCATGGCGCGGGGTCAGGCGCAGTGGGTCGATGGGCAACATGCCCCGGGCTTGGTAGAGCTGGTTGATGGCCTGCCAGTCGGTCTCGCCTTGGGCCCGGCGAATCCGGAAGCCGCGAAATACCCGCGTGGCCTGGCGATAGTCGCTGAACCACAGGCGCAAGGTGTCGGACGGATCGAGGAACAGTTGGGCCGGTTCCAGCCCCAGCACTTGCTGGGGCGCGGCCACGTATAAGGCAATGTCCCTTTCGCCGGGTTGTTCGTTGAGCAGTTCCCGGGCCAGGCTTGCCGGGTCCGGGAAGGTGTGGCCGATCAAAAGTCGGCCCCAGCCGCAATGCACCGCGATCGGATCGGCGCCCAATTCGCTGCCGTCTTCGGCCAGGCGTGCCTGCAGGCGTTCATAGGAGGGCGCCTGGCCGCGCAAGAGGCGTTGGTTGTGAACCGTTGCATGAGGTTTCATCGATCAGATTCCTTGCTCGCTGAGCCACAGGTTCAGCGCCGCCAGTTGCCACAGTCGTGAGCCGCGCAATGGCGTGAGCTGGCCGTTGGGGTCGGTCAGCAGGCGGTCGAGCATGGCCGGGTTGAACAGGCCGCGGTCCTGGCTCGGATCCAGCAGCAGTTCGCGAACCCAGGCCAGGGTGTTGCCTTCCAGGTGCTTGAGGCCTGGCACGGGGAAATAGCCTTTTTTGCGGTCGATGACCTCGCCGGGGATCACCCGCCGGGCGGCTTCCTTGAGTACCTGTTTGCCGCCATCGGGTAGCTTGAACTTCGCGGGGACCCTGGCCGAGAGTTCCACCAGGCGGTAGTCCAGGAAGGGTGTGCGCGCTTCCAGGCCCCAGGCCATGGTCATGTTGTCGACGCGCTTGACCGGGTCGTCCACCAGCATCACGGTGCTGTCCAGGCGCAGGGCCTTGTCTACCGCCGCGTCGGCGCCGGGCTGGGCGAAATGTTCTTTGACGAAGTCACCGGCCGCGTCGTTGGCCGTCAGCCATTTGGGTTGCACGGTGGCGGCATATTCTTCATGGCTGCGGTCGAAGAACGCGGCGCGATAGGCCGCGTACGGATCGCTGGCGCCATCGACCTGCGGGTACCAGTGGTAACCGGCGAACAGCTCGTCGGCGCCCTGGCCGCTTTGCACCACTTTGCAGTGCTTGGCCACTTCCCGCGACAGTAGATAGAAGGCGATGCAGTCGTGGCTGACCATCGGTTCGCTCATGGCTCGGAACGCTGCCGGCAGTTGCTCGATGATCTCTTTTTCATCGATACGCAGTTGGTGGTGGCGGGTACCGTAGTGCTTGGCGATCAGGTCCGAATACTGGAACTCGTCACCGCGCTCGCCACCGGCATCCTGGAAACCGATGGAGAAGGTCGACAGGTCTTCTACGCCGACTTCCCGCAGCAGGCCCACGAGCATGCTCGAATCCACGCCACCGGAAAGCAGTACGCCGACATCCACGGCGGCGCGTTGGCGAATGGCGACTGCTTCACGGGTGCTGTCGAGCACGCGCTCGATCCAGTCTTCGAGGTTCAGGTGCTGTTCATCGGCCCGTGGTCCGTAGGGCAGGGTCCACCAGGTTTTCTGCTCGGTGCTGCCGTCGGCTTCGATGTGCATCCAGGTGGCGGGCGGCAGTTTTTCGACACCCGCCAGCAAGGTGCGGGGCGCCGGGACCACCGCGTGGAAATTCAAGTAATGGTTGAGGGCCACCGGGTCGAGCATCGGGTTGATATCGCCGCCCTTGAGCAGCGCTGGCAATGCCGAGGCGAAACGTAGCCGCTGGCCGGTGCGCGACAGGTACAGCGGCTTCACGCCGAGGCGGTCGCGGGCGATGAACAGGCGCTTGGCGTCGCGTTCCCAGATGGCGAAGGCGAACATGCCGTTGAGCTTGGGCAGCAGCGCTTCGCCCCAGGCGTGATAGCCCTTGAGCAGCACTTCGGTGTCGCCACCGGAATAGAAGCTGTAGCCCAGGCCTTCGAGCTCGCTGCGCAGCTCCGGGTAGTTGTAGATCGCGCCGTTGAAGGCCAGGGACAGGCCCAGCTGATTGTCGATCATCGGCTGGGCCGAGCCGTCCGACAGGTCCATGATTTTCAGGCGCCGATGGCCAAGGGCAATCGGTCCCTGGCTATGAAAGCCCCAGGCGTCGGGGCCGCGAGGGGCCAGGTGATGGGTGATTCGCTCTACGGCCGCAAGGTCCGCAGGTTGTTGATCGAAACGTAACTCTCCAGCTAATCCGCACATAAGTCCTTACCGGTTTTTCCGTTGGGGAGGGGTCAAGCCGCACCCGCCAAAAGGGCGGGTACCCTGAAACTGACCGGAGGGATTGCTGTGAGTTTTAGATCGATGCGTTATAAGCCGGCCCGTGGGTGGTTGGTCTGCGGGCGAACCTGTGGGAGCCTTCCATCGGGGTCAGGCCTTGCCCCGAATCAATGCCCGCAACGCAAACCGGTTCGGATGGCAGGCCTCGGCTACGCTACGGGGCAGCGGCAAAGGTTCGTTGTCCAGCCAGGCGGCGATCAGTTCGCCCGCCAGCGGGGCGGTGATCAGGCCACGGGAGCCATGGCCGCTGTTGATGTACAAACCCTCGAGCCACGGGCAGGGGATGTCAGGCACTTGGCGGGCGTCTTTGCCCAGGGCCGAATAGGCCTCGCTGAATGCCTGCCTATCCGCCAACGGTCCGACAATCGGCAGGTAATCCGGGCTGGTGCAACGGAATGCCGCACGGCCTTCGAGGCGTTCCGGGTCCAGGCTGCCGGCGTTCAGGCGATCCACCAGGTCTTGGGAGATTTCTTCGAGCATCTGCAGGTTGCCGGCGTGCTCGGCGGCGGTGGGCGTCAGGTCGTCGCTGTTGAAATCGAAACTGGCGCCCAGGGTGTGCTCGCCCAGCCGCGGCGGGGCCACATAGCCTTCGGCGCAAACCACGGTCGCCAGGCTCTGGCTGCGGGTGGTTTGCGGCAACCGGGTGATTTGCCCGCGAATACGCTTGAGCGGCAAGTCGGCGGCCGGTTCGAAACGTTTGATTTCGGCGGCGCTGGCGAGGATCGCCACGGGGGCGCTGGCCAGGCATCGTTCGCCGTCCCATGCCTGCCACTGGCCGTCCACGCGGCGCAATTGCAGCACTTCATGATGGGGCTGCACGTCGATCGCCGTGCCTGAGGCTTGCCAGCGACACAAGGCCGGTGGATGCACCCAGCCGCCCTCGGGATAAAACAGACCACCACAGGCCAGGCCGATGCCGGACCGCACTTGCGCCTCGGACTGATCGAGGGGGTGCAGCAAATCCCTTGGGAACGCCTCGGCCAGTTGTGCCTGACGCTCGGCTTCCTTACTGTTGAAGGCCAGTTGCAAGACCCCGCAGGCGTCCCAGTCAATGCCGCGTTGCAGTTGCTCCAGCACGCGCCGGGTGTAGCCGAAACCGCTGAGGATCATCTGCGACAACGCCGTGCCATGGGCCGATAGCTTGAGATACAGCACGCCCTGGGGGTTGCCGGAAGCTTCTTCGGCCAAGCCTGCATGACGCTCCAGCAGCGTCACCTGCCAGCCACGCGCGGCGAGGCTGGCGGCGCTGGCACAACCAGCCAGGCCACCGCCGATCACCAGGGCCCGGCGCTCGCCGATGGGCGGTAAGGGGCGGGCGTACCAGGGTTTTGCCGGGGCCGGCGCTGGTGTCTGCTCCGGCCAGCCAAGAAACACACCGCGCAGGATTTCCCACTTATGGCCGATGCCCGGCGTGCGCTTCATCTTGAAGCCCGCCGCGTTCAGCAAACGCCTGACCCAACCGGTGCTGGTGAAGGTGCTGAGGGTGGCGTCGGGTGCGGCCAGCCGGGCCAGTTCGGCGAACAGCTCGGCGGTCCACATCTCGGGATTCCTGGCCGGCGCGAAGCCGTCGAGGAACCAGGCGTCGATCTGTCCGTCCAGCTGCGGCAATTGCTCCAGGGCATCGCCGATCAACAGGGTCAGCGTCACCCGTCCATTGGCCAGGACCAGGCGCTGGAAACCCTGATGTATCGCCACGTATTGCTCAAGCAGTTGCTCGGCCTGGAGGGCGAGCTGCGGCCAGAGGGCCAGGGCCCGACACAGGTCCTGCGGGGTCAATGGGTACTTCTCGACGCTGACGAAATGCAGCCGCGCCCCGGTCGGCGCGCATTGTTCGAACAACAGCCAGGCGCAGAGGAAGTTCAAGCCGGTGCCAAAGCCGGTTTCGCCGATCACCAGGCGCCCGTCGGCGGGCAGCGCGGCAAAGCGCTCGGCCAGGTTGTTCTGCTCGAGGAACACGTAACGGGTTTCTTCCAGCCCGGACTGATCGGAGAAATACACGTCGTCGAATACCCGCGAGCGCGGGCGACCCTGGTCGTCCCAGTCGAGTTGGGCGTGGTGCTGTACAGGCGTCATGGCTGGCTCGGTCGAAACTGAGCGGCCATTCTAGCCGATCGGTATCGGCTTGCTTGACCCATCGCAACACAGCGTTGTTCTTGATGGAGTCTGCTGCACAGGGCCGCATCCAATCCGCTAGTCTTGCCCCAATCCCTGGAAGGAGCTGTCCATGTTCGAATCCGCTGAAATCGGTCACGTCATCGATAAAGAAACCTTTGAAGCCGAGGTGCCGGCCCTGCGTGAAGCGCTGCTGGAAGCGCAGTTCGAGTTGCAGCAGCAGGGTCGGTTTCCGGTCATCGTGTTGATCAACGGCATCGAAGGCGCGGGCAAGGGCGAGACGGTGAAGTTGCTCAACGAATGGATGGACCCGCGGCTGATCGAAGTGCGCACCTTCGATCAGCAGACCGACGAGGAATTGGCGCGGCCTCCGGCATGGCGCTATTGGCGAATGCTGCCAGCCAAGGGGCGCATGGGAATTTTCTTCGGCAACTGGTACAGCCAGATGCTGCAGGGCCGGGTCCATGGCGAGTTCAAGGACCCACGGCTCGACCAGGCGATTGCCGGTGCCGAGCGCCTGGAAAAAATGCTCTGCGACGAAGGCGCGCTGATCTTCAAGTTCTGGTTCCACCTGTCCAAGAAGCAGATGAAGGCCCGGCTCAAGGGGCTCAAGGATGACCCGCTGCACAGCTGGCGCATCAGCCCGCTGGACTGGCAGCAGTCCCAGACCTATGACAAGTTCGTCAAATACGGCGAGCGTGTGCTGCGCCGCACCAGTCGCGATTACGCGCCGTGGCATGTGATCGAAGGCATGGACAGCTGTTATCGCAGCCTCACCGTCGGGCGGATCTTGCTCGACGGTTTGCGCCAGGCCCTGGACCGGCCGAAGATCAGGCCGCAAAAGGTCAGCGTGGCGCCGCTGCCCGAGTTGGATGGCCAGATCACGTTGCTCGACAGCCTGGACATGACCCGGCGCCTGGACAAGGCCGACTACGAAGAACAATTGATCACCGAGCAGGCGCGCTTCTCTGGCCTGCTGCGGGACAAGCGCATGCGCCAGCATGCCCTGGTGGCGGTGTTCGAAGGCAATGACGCGGCGGGCAAGGGCGGGGCTATCCGGCGGGTCACGGCGGCCCTGGACCCGCGCCAATATAGCATCGTGCCCATTGCCGCGCCCACGGAAGAAGAGCGCGCCCACCCCTACATGTGGCGCTTCTGGCGGCATATTCCCGCACGCGGCAAGTTCACCATGTTCGACCGCTCCTGGTACGGTCGGGTGCTGGTGGAGCGGGTCGAAGGGTTTTGCAGCCAGGCCGACTGGCTGCGGGCCTACGGGGAAATCAACGACTTCGAGGAACAGCTCGCCGACGCCGGCGTGGTGGTGGTCAAGTTCTGGCTGGCCATCGACAAGCAAACCCAGCTGGAGCGTTTCCAGGAGCGCGAGGATATTCCGTTCAAGCGCTTCAAGATCACCGAGGATGACTGGCGCAACCGCGACAAGTGGGACGCTTACCGGGCCGCGGTGTGCGACATGGTCGACCGCACCAGCACCGAGATTTCCCCCTGGACCTTGGTGGAAGCCAACGACAAGCGCTGGGCGCGGGTCAAGGTGTTGCGCACCCTCAATCAGGCGCTGGAAGCGGCTTTCGAGCGGAGTGCAAAGCAGGCTCGCAAGAAAAAGAAGGGCTAGGGCGATGGGGGCGCATACGCGGGGTGAATGATTGTCGCAGTCGGTTATGCAGTGGATTTATGCTCGATTCACTCTCAACCGACTACAACAATGAGGTACAGCCATGCGTGAAGTGGTGATCGTCGACAGCGTACGGACCGGCCTGGCCAAGTCCTTTCGCGGCAAGTTCAACATGACCCGTCCAGACGACATGGCGGCCCATTGTGTCGATGCCTTGCTGGCGCGCAACGACATCAACCCGGCCAGTGTCGAGGACTGCATCGTCGGGGCCGGGTCCAATGAAGGCGCCCAGGGCTACAACATCGGGCGTAACGTGGCGGTGCTCTCGCGATTGGGCACCGGCACCGCCGGCATGACCCTCAACCGCTTCTGTTCCTCGGGCCTGCAAGCCATTGCCATCGCCGCCAACCAGATCGCTTCCGGTTGCAGCGACATCATCGTGGCGGGCGGCGTGGAGTCCATCAGCCTGACGATGAAAAGCGTCAACACCGACCACCTGATCAACCCGCTGCTCAAGGCGCAGGTGCCCGGGATCTATTTCCCCATGGGCCAGACGGCCGAGATCGTTGCCCGTCGTTACCAGGTCAGCCGCGAGGAACAGGACCGCTACGCCTTGCAGAGCCAGCAGCGCACCGCCAAGGCCCAGGCGGCCGGGTTGTTCGATGACGAAATCATCCCGATGGCGGTCAAGTACCGGGTCGAGGACAAGAACACGGGCGCTGTGCAGATCCTTGACGGTGTGGTCGATCGCGACGATTGCAATCGCCCGGACACCACCTACGAAAGCCTGGCAGGCCTGAAACCGGTGTTCGCCGAAGACGGTTCGGTGACGGCGGGCAACTCCTCGCAGTTGTCCGACGGGGCTTCGATGACCTTGGTGATGAGCCTGGAAAAAGCCCTGGCGCTGGGGCTCAAGCCCAAGGCGTTTTTTCGCGGCTTCACCGTGGCCGGTTGCGAGCCGGACGAGATGGGCATCGGCCCGGTGTTTTCAGTGCCCAAGCTGCTCAAGGCCAAGGGCTTGCAGATCGCCGATATCGACCTGTGGGAACTCAACGAAGCCTTTGCTTCCCAGTGCCTGTACAGCCGCAACCGACTGGAAATCGATCCCGGGAAATACAACGTCAACGGCGGCTCGATCTCCATCGGCCATCCATTCGGCATGACCGGCTCGCGGCAAGTGGGGCACCTGGTGCGCGAGCTGCAGCGACGCAACCTGCGCTACGGCGTCGTGACCATGTGCGTGGGCGGTGGGATGGGGGCTACGGGGTTGTTTGAGGTGGTTCGTTAACCGCTGGAAGAACTTCTGTGGCCAGGGTGCAACTGTGGCGAGGGGAATCTGAGACAAGGGGATTAATCTGAGGCAGGGATTAATCTGAGGCAGGGGATTAATCTGTGGCGAGGGGATTTATCTGTGGCGAGGGGATTTATCCCCGCTGGGCTGCGCAGCAGCCCTGAAACTTTAACCCCCTGTGTGTCAGACACACTGGGGGGCTTTGGGGCTGCTGCGCAGCCCAACGGGGATAAATCCCCTCGCCACAAGAATGCTGCGCTCGCCACAAAAATGCTGCGCTCACCACGGGAGGTATCTAGCTGGCAACTTGTGTCAGCTGTAGCATCCGGCCGATATACGCCTCTATCTCTCGCTCCGCCGCCTCGCGGGTGGCGAACGGCCCCTCCTGGGTGCCCTCACGTGTATTGAAATAAAACTCGCCGTTGACCCGGCAGATCCGGTCACTGCGAAAAATAGTCGTAGGGGCGGGATCCAAGGCGCGTTTTCCAAGCATGTCGGGTCTCCAGAGTGCAGCGAGGTCTGTTTCAAATGAGCATATGTGTTGTCCCTGATTCCCGCCTGCCCAGCCGATCGACGGCTACGACCCATACAATCCCGTGGGCGGCCTCTGCCCAACTGTCCCTGTGTCGTGACGCAATAGACGCCTAGAATGGACGTCCTTTGTCTTGGGCTTCGAGGGTTGCATGCATATTTCGTCCGGTCGCTGGGTCTACGGCCTGTTCCTTGCCCTGCTGACTGCCCTGCTCTGGGGAATCCTGCCGATCAAGCTCAAGCAAGTGCTGCAAGTGATGGACCCGGTCACCGTGACCTGGTTTCGCTTGCTAGTGTCCGGCGGTTTGCTGTTCATCTATCTGGCCGCCACCCGGCGCCTGCCCAGTCACAAGGTTCTTGGCCCGCGCGGTGGCTGGCTGGTGGCGATGGCGGTGCTCGGGCTGGTGGGCAACTACGTGTTGTACCTGATGGGCCTGAACCGCTTGAGCCCCGGCACTGCGCAACTGGTGGTGCAGATGGGGCCGATCATGTTGCTGGTCGCCAGCCTGTTCGTGTTCAAGGAGCGCTTCAGCGTGGGGCAGGGCATCGGCCTGCTGGTGTTGCTGATCGGTTTTACGCTGTTTTTCAACCAGCGCCTGGGTGAGTTGCTGACGTCCCTGAGCGACTACACCGCCGGGGTGCTGATGGTGTTGCTGGCGTCGACGGTCTGGACGTTCTATGCCCTGGGCCAGAAGCAACTGTTGACGGTGTGGAATTCGTTGCAGGTGATGATGGTGATCTACCTGTTCTGCGCGTTGCTGCTCACGCCTTGGGTGCACCCGTTGGAGGCGCTGCAATTGAGCCCGTTGCAAGGCTGGTTGTTGCTCGCTTGCTGCCTCAACACCCTGATTGCCTATGGCGCGTTTGCCGAAGCCCTGGCCCATTGGGAAGCGTCGCGGGTCAGCGCGACCCTGGCGATCACGCCGCTGGTGACGTTCGCCGCGGTGGCGATGGCGGCCTGGTGGTGGCCTGATTATGTCCATGCCGAGCAGATCAATCTGCTGGGCTATGGCGGGGCGGTGCTGGTGGTGCTGGGTTCGGCGTTGGTCGCCCTGGGGCCCTCGCTGATCGCCGGGCTCAAGGCCCGGCGCGAGCGTTTGGCTGTCGGGCGTTAGCCCGCCGTGGGAGCGAGCTTGCTCGCGATGGCGGCCTAGGGCTCAACGCAAGACTCAGCCCTGGCTACCCGCCTCCAGCATATTCTCCGGCCTCACCCAGGCATCGAACTCTTCATCGGTCAGGTACCCCAGTTGCAGCGCCGCCTCGCGCAAGGTCAGCCCTTCACCGTAGGCTTTCTTGGCGATTTCCGCTGACTTGTCGTAGCCGATGTGTGGGTTCAGCGCGGTCACCAGCATCAACCCGCGCTCCAGGTGCGCGGCCATCTGCTCGGCATCCGGCTCGAGCCCGGCGATGCAGTGCTGCTGGAAGTTGCTGCAGCCATCGGCCAGCAGCCGGATCGATTGCAGCAGGTTGTGGATGATCACCGGTTTGAACACGTTCAACTGCAAATGCCCCTGGCTGGCGGCAAAGCCGATGGTCACGTCGTTGCCCATGACTTGGCAGGCCAGCATAGACAAGGCTTCGCACTGGGTCGGGTTGACCTTGCCGGGCATGATGGAACTGCCCGGTTCGTTGGCCGGCAATTTCACTTCGGCAAACCCCGCCCGCGGCCCGGAACCCAGCAGGCGCAGGTCGTTGGCGATTTTCATCAGGGTCACGGCGAGGGTTTTCAGGGCACCGGACAAGGCGGTCAAGGGTTCATGGCCGGCCAGCGCGGCAAACTTGTTCGGCGCGGTGACGAACGGCAGGCCCGACAGCGCCGCCAGTTCAGCGGCAATCGCTTCGCCGAAACCATGGGGTGAATTGAGCCCGGTGCCGACCGCCGTGCCGCCTTGGGCCAGTTCGCAGACCGCCGGTAGCGCGGCGCGGATCGCTCGTTCGGCGTAATCGAGCTGGGCAATGAACGCCGACAGTTCCTGGCCAAAGGTGATTGGCGTGGCATCCATCATGTGGGTACGGCCAGTCTTGACCAGTTTCATGTGGCGCGCCGCCAGTTCCGCCAGGCCGCCGGACAGCTCACTGATGGCCGGGAACAATTGCTGGTGGACGGACTGGGCAGCGGCAATGTGCATCGCGGTGGGGAAGCAGTCGTTGGAGCTCTGTGAGCGGTTGACGTGGTCGTTGGGGTGCACGGGGCTCTTGCCACCGCGGGGGTTGCCGGCCAGTTCGTTGGCACGCCCGGCGATCACCTCGTTGACGTTCATGTTGCTCTGGGTGCCGCTGCCGGTCTGCCAGACCACCAGCGGGAACTGGTCGTCATGCTGGCCGGCCAGCACTTCGTCGGCGGCCTGTTCGATCAGGCGGGCGATGTCGGCGGGGAGGTCGCCATTGCGATCATTGACCCGTGCGGCGGCTTTCTTGATCAGTGCCAAGGCGTGCAACACCGACAGTGGCATGCGTTCGTTGCCAATGGCGAAGTTGATCATGGAGCGCTGCGTCTGGGCGCCCCAGTAGGCGTCGTCCGGGACTTCAACCTGGCCAAGGCTGTCGGTTTCGATACGGCTCATCGGGTCAAACTCCTTAAGGGCTGAATGCGCAGTTTAGGCCCAGATGGGCGGCACCGGTTCCCTCAATCATCCTTCAATTCAGGAGCGGTGGGTTCGGCCTGTCAATCGGACCCGGCAAGCATCGGGGTTGAGGCCCAGCGTTTTTTAGGCGCAGAATGGTCGCCCTTGGGGTTCTACCTCGCCTGTTAATGAAAGGAAACTCGATGACCCGTCTTCGTGCCATCTGTACCGCAGTTGCTCTGGTGTGTGCCAGCGGCCCTGTTTTCGCCGATACCGCCAGCCACAACGCCAGCGCCGAAGCGTTCCTGACCCTGGCGCACGCTGACAAACTGGGCACTCCGGTATACATGCAAGTGCAGCAGATGTTTGCCCAGCGCTTTGAACAGACCAAGGCCCCTGAGTCGAAAAAAGCCACCCTGGAAACCTACCAGGCCAAGGCCAATGCCGCGTTGGACCAAGCTATCGGCTGGAACAAGCTCAAGCCGGACATGGTCAAGCTCTACACCACCAACTTCAGCGAATCGGAGCTCAAGGACCTGGTCGCTTTCTATCAATCGCCACTGGGCAAGAAAGTCCTGGAAAAAATGCCGCAGCTGACCCAGCAATCAGCCCAACTGACCCAGGCCAAGCTTGAAAGCGCGGTGCCGGTGGTCAACAAGCTGCTGGCGGACATGACGGCCGAGCTCGAGCCAAAAGCCGCCGCCCCTGCCCCTGCCAAGAAAAAGCCGTAAGCGGAGCCTGGTATGAGCATGCAACAACGCATCGAATCGACACTCGGGCTCTTGCAGCCCGAGCACTTGCAAGTGCTGGATGAAAGCCACATGCACAGCCGCGGCCTGCAGACCCACTTCAAGGCCGTGGTGGTCAGCCAGCAGTTCGAAGGGCTCAATCGTGTCAAGCGTCACCAGAAGGTCTACGGCACGCTGGGCGAGCTGATGGGCGAATTCCATGCGTTGGCGCTGCACACCTACACCCCTGAAGAATGGGCCCAGATCGACGCGGCCCCGGCTTCGCCGACGTGTGCCGGTGGCAGCAAGCACTGATTCTTGAGGTGGAGAGCTTCTGTGGCGAGGGGATTTATCCCCGTTGGGACGCGAAGCGTCCCCCTGTGTTCAATCTGATACACCGGGGTTGCAAGGTTTATCGGGGCCGCTTCGCAGCCTAACGGGGATAAATCCCCTCGCCACAAGACATGCGCAAGCCATGGAATTGCAGTCCTGTAATCCAAATGTTTTTGTTAGAATCCGCAACGCGCCTTCCCGGGCGCGTTTTTTTTCGCATCCGGTTCACCCTTTACGAGGGTAGCCACCTGGAGAAACACCCATGGCACAACCCATTGTCGTGGCGGCACTGTATAAGTTCGTCACCCTTGAAGATTACGTCGAGCTGCGTGAGCCCTTGCTCAAGGCCATGCTCGACAACGGCATCAAAGGCACGTTGCTGATCGCCGAAGAAGGCATCAACGGCACGGTCTCCGGCACTCGCGAAGGCATCGATGGCCTGCTGGCCTGGCTCAAGAATGATCCGCGCATGATCGACATCGACCATAAAGAGTCGTACTGCGATGAACAGCCGTTCTACCGCACCAAGGTCAAGCTCAAGAAAGAAATCGTCACCCTCGGCGTCGAAGGCGTGGATCCCAACAAGCAGGTCGGCACCTATGTCGAACCACAGGACTGGAACGCGCTGATCAGCGATCCGGAAGTGTTGTTGATCGACACCCGTAACGATTACGAAGTGTCCATTGGCACCTTCGAGGGCGCCATCGACCCCAAGACCACCAGCTTTCGTGAATTCCCTGAATACATCAAGGCCAACTTCGACCCGGCCAGGCACAAGAAAGTCGCGATGTTCTGCACCGGCGGCATTCGTTGTGAAAAAGCCTCCAGCTACATGCTTGGCCAGGGTTTCGACGAGGTCTATCACCTCAAGGGCGGCATCCTGAAATACCTCGAAGAGGTCCCTCAGGAAGAAACCAAGTGGCGCGGCGACTGCTTCGTGTTCGACAACCGCGTAACCGTCCGCCACGACCTCAGCGAAGGGGACTACGATCAATGTCACGCTTGTCGTACTCCGGTTAGCGTAGAAGACCGCGCCTCGGAGCACTATGTGCCTGGCATCAGTTGCCCGCACTGCTGGGATAAACTGAGCGAGAAGACCCGTCGCAGCGCCATCGACCGGCAGAAGCAGATCGAGTTGGCCAAGGCTCGCAACATGCCGCACCCGATCGGCTACAACTACAAGCAATCATCTTCCGAGGCTTGAACCATGGCGTCACGCCTGCTCTATGTGATGGACCCGATGTGTTCCTGGTGCTGGGGTTTTGCGCCGGTGGCCGAGGCGCTGGTAGAGCAGGCGCAGGCCGCGGGGGTGGAGTTGCACCTGGTGGTGGGTGGTTTGCGCACCGGCAGCGGTTCGGCGCTGGAGCCGACCACCCGGCGCTACATTCTTGAACACTGGCAGGCCGTTACCCAGGCCACCGGCCAGCCCTTCAAGCTTGAAGGCGCGTTGCCGGACGGTTTCGTCTACGACACCGAGCCTGCCTGCCGGGCACTGGTCACGGCCCGCAGCCTGGCTCCGGACCTGGCCTGGAAGTTGGTGAAGCTGATCCAGCAGGCTTTTTATGTGCAAGGCCGCGACGTGACCCACGCCAGCGTGCTGGTGGAGCTGGCCGAACAGGCCGGGCTGCCACGCATCGAATTCGCCGCGGCCTTCGATCGCGCCGATCAACATGCGGCCACGGCTGCGGATTTCACCTGGGTACAGGACCTGGGTATTGCCGGGTTCCCCACACTCTTGGCCGAGCGTGATGGCCAGTTGGCCTTGCTGACCAACGGCTACCAGCCCCTGAGCCAACTGTCGCCTTTGCTTGGTCGCTGGCTGGAGCGCGCGACCTGTGCCTGAGCGGCCACCAGATACATCGGCCTCGCAGCGCATCGACCGGTTGAGTTGGGCGGAAATCCGTCGCCTGGCCCTCAAGCATAAAAAAGCCCTGTGGATCGCCAACGGCGTGGCCGTGCTGGCGACGCTGTGCAGCGTACCGATCCCGTTGCTATTGCCGTTGCTGGTGGATGAAGTCCTGCTGGGGCATGGCGATGCGGCCCTGAAAGTCATGAACCAGGCGTTGCCCATGGGCTGGCAGCGCGCGGCCGGCTACATTGGACTGATGTTGCTGGTAACCCTGGCCCTGCGTTGTGGCGCATTGCTGTTCAACGTGGTGCAGGCGCGCTTGTTCGCCCGCTTGGCCAAGGACATCGTCTATCGCATTCGCATCCGCTTGATCGAACGTCTCAAGCGAATTTCCCTGGGCGAATACGAAAGCCTGGGCAGCGGCACCGTGGCGGCCCATCTGGTCACCGACCTGGACACCCTGGACAAATTCATCGGCGAAACCCTCAGTCGTTTCCTGGTGGCGATGCTGACCCTGGTGGGCACCGCCGGGATCCTGGTGTGGATGCACTGGGAGCTGGCGCTGCTGATCCTGCTGTTCAATCCGTTGGTGATTTACGCCACGGTACAGCTGGGCAAGCGGGTCAAGCACCTCAAGAAGCTGGAGAACGACAGCACTTCGCGTTTCACCCAAGCCTTGACCGAAACCCTGGATGCCATCCAGCAAGTGCGCGCCGGTAACCGCCAGGGGTATTTCCTTGGCCGCTTGGGGATGCGCGCCAAGGAGGTCCGCGATTACGCCGTGAGTTCGCAGTGGAAAACCGATGCCTCGAACCGCGCCAGTGGTTTGCTGTTCCAGTTCGGCATCGACATTTTTCGCGCGGCGGCCATGCTCACCGTGGTGTTTTCCGACCTGTCCATCGGCCAGATGCTGGCGGTGTTCAGCTATCTCTGGTTCATGATCGGTCCGGTCGAGCAACTGTTGAACCTGCAGTACGCCTATTACGCCGCCGGCGGAGCCTTGAACCGGATCAATGAACTACTGGCCCGGGCCGACGAGCCCCAGTACACGGGCGTCGTCGATCCGTTCAAGGGCCGTGACACGGTGGGCATCGAGATCCAGGGGTTGAGTTTTGGCTACGGCGAGGAACTGGTGCTCAACCAGTTGAACCTGTCCATCTCGCCGGGCGAGAAAGTCGCCATCGTCGGAGCCAGCGGCGGCGGCAAGAGCACCCTGGTGCAGTTGTTACTGGGGCTGTACACGCCACAATCAGGCAGCATTCGTTTCGGTGGCGCCACGCAACAGGAGATCGGCCTGGAGACCATCCGGGAGAATGTTGCAGTGGTGTTGCAACATCCGGCGCTGTTCAACGATACGGTGCGGGCCAACCTCGCCATGGGCCGTGAGTGCAGTGACGACGACTGCTGGCGTGCTCTGGAAATCGCCCAGCTCGATGCCACCGTACGGGCACTGCCCCAGGGCCTGGAGAGCGTCGTTGGGCGTTCCGGGGTGCGGCTGTCGGGCGGACAGCGTCAACGGCTGGCCATCGCTCGCATGGTATTGGCCGACCCACGGGTGGTGATTCTCGACGAAGCCACCTCGGCACTGGACGCGGCCACCGAGTACAACCTTCACCAGGCACTGGCGCGTTTTCTGAGCGCACGCACCACGCTGATCATCGCCCACCGGCTTTCGGCGGTGAAACAGGCCGATCGAGTATTGGTGTTCGACGGTGGGCAAATCGCCGAAGACGGCGACCATTTGCAGCTGATTGCCGAAGGTGGCCTGTACGCGCGACTCTATGGTCATTTGCAACAGATTCAGCAGCCTTGAGTTTCTAGCGCTTTTCTGCGCTTAGTATCGGAAAAAAAGCAGGCAAACACGCCGATTTTTCTGAATTCCACGCAAAGTCTGTCGATCTGTTCATCCATTCATTCGAAAGGTTGAAAACTAGCCTAGGCTATTGAGTCAGGAGCGGAATTCTGGCGGGTGTTCGTCCGGCAATACCTGTGCAAGGGACCTCATGAAGCAAAAGCAGACTCTCGGAACACCACGGCTGCTAGGCATCGTCTGGCCCTTTATTGCCGTCGTGCTATTTCAGGCATTGCTTGGCGGCGTCAGCCTTTACGTGCTGTCCGCCGTTCGCGGCTATGTGGCAGGGGAGAGTCTCTGGTCCAAGGGCCAGAAAGATGCCATCTATTACCTCAACCTCTACGCCGACAGCCGCGACGAGGCGATTTTCCGCAAATACCAGCAAGCCATCGCCGTCCCCGAAGGCGGTCATGAACTGCGGGTGGCGCTGGATCGCGAACCGCCGGATCTCGAAGCTGCACGGGCCGGGATTCTCAAAGGTGGCAACCATCCGGATGACGTTTCCAGCTTGATCTGGTTGTACCTCAATTTTCGCCACTTCAGTTACCTGGAAGAAGCCATCGATCTCTGGACGGTGGGCGACGGCTACCTGATCGAGCTGGATAACGTCGCCCGGCAGATGCACAACAGCATTACCGCAGGTCAGGCGTCGGAGGTGGATATCCGCGGCTGGAAGGCCCAGATCTTTGCGATCAACGATTCCGTTACCCCGGCTGCCAAGGCCTTCAGCGACGCATTGGGCGAGGGCTCGCGTTTCATCCTGCAGCTTTTGTTGGTGACCAATTTCGCCACCGCCCTGGGACTGATCGTCCTGGCGTTGTTGCGGACCCATAAATTGCTCGCCCAGCGGCAGGTGTTCGCCAACGCGCTGCAGATGGAGAAAGAGCGGGCGCAGATCACCCTGCAATCCATTGGCGACGGGGTCATCACCACCGACGTCGAAGGTGCCATCGCCTACATGAACCCCGCTGCCGAAGCGATGACCCATTGGAAGGCTGAACATGCGACGGGCTTGCCCTTGGCCGCGTTGTTCAATTTGCTCGATGACAATGCCCAGACCGAGGGGCTGACCCTGATCGAGCATATCCTCAGCGGCCGGCTCAGCGCTGCCAGCGAACATTCCAAGCTGATCCAGCGCCTGGATGGCAGTACCGTGTCGGTCACCTTGGTGGGCGCGCCAATCCGTCATGCGGGCAAGGTCAGCGGCGCCGTGCTGGTGTTGCATGACATGACCCAGGAGCGCCAATACATCGCCAACCTGTCGTGGCAGGCTACGCATGACGCCCTGACTGGCCTGGCGAACCGCCGGGAATTCGAGTATCGCCTCGAGCAGGCCTTGCACAACCTCACTCGCCAGGTCGGGCGTCATGCCCTGATGTTTCTCGACCTGGATCAGTTCAAGCTGGTCAACGACACCTGCGGCCATGCAGCGGGTGACGAATTGTTGCGCCATATCTGCGCCTTGTTGCAATCGGGGCTACGGGAAAACGACACCCTGGCCCGGCTGGGCGGGGATGAGTTCGGGATCTTGCTGGAGAACTGTTCGCCGGAAGCGGCGGAAAAAATTGCCGAAGGGCTGCGCCAGACCGTGCAGAACCTGCATTTTGTCTGGAAGGGCCGGCCGTTCGTGACCACCGTGAGCATCGGCCTGGTGCATATCGCCCTGACGCCGACGACCCTCGAGGCGTCCCTGCGGGCTGCCGACATGGCCTGCTACATGGCCAAGGAAAAGGGCCGCAACCGGGTCCAGGTCTATCATGCCGACGACTCGGAGCTGTCCCTGCGTTTTGGCGAAATGGCCTGGGTCCAGCGCTTGCACATGGCTTTGGAGGAAAATCGCTTCTGCCTCTACGCCCAGGAAATCGCCGCGTTGGGCCCGGGCGAGCATGGCGGCGGGCATATTGAGATCCTGTTGCGCCTGCATGACGAAGCCGGGCGGATGATCCTGCCGGACAGCTTCATTCCCGCCGCGGAACGCTACGGCCTGATGACCTCCCTGGACCGTTGGGTGGTGGAGAATGTCTTCAAGATCATCCGCCAGTGCCTGAATGAGTCGCGACAGGGGCCTATGGCGATGTGTGCGATCAATCTGTCAGGCACAACGATCGGAGACCAGGCGTTCCTCGATTTCCTGCGTAAACAGTTCGCGGCCTACTCGATTCCGCCGGAAATGATTTGTTTTGAAATTACAGAAACCAGCGCTATTTCGAATTTGGGCAGTGCGATCCGCTTTATCAATGAACTCAAGAGCTTGGGATGTTACTTCTCGCTGGATGACTTTTGCGCCGGAATGTCTTCATTCGCCTACCTGAAACATTTACCTGTAGACTTCCTGAAGATCGACGGGAGTTTCGTAAAGGATATGCTGGACGACCCGATTAACCGAGCAATGGTCGAAGTGATCAATCACATCGGCCACGTCATGGGTAAGCGCACGATTGCCGAGTTTGTTGAGACCGCCCAGATCGAGCAGGCATTGCTGGAGATAGGGGTGGATTACGCTCAGGGGTATGTGATCGAACGCCCGCAATTGTTTACCTGTGACACGTTGCAATGTCGGCCGGCCCGGCCGCAGCCGTTGTTATTCAAGGCCCCCGGCACGTTCCGCTGAAACTCTTGCTGATCTGGAAAATCACAATCAAAAGGAGCCCGACAGTGATCGACACATTCAACCGAACAGGCCCGCTCATGGACGCCACGAGCTATCCGAAATGGGCACAGCAGCTCATTACCGATTGCAGCGAGAGCAAGCGCCGGGTTGTCGAACACGAACTGTATCAGCGCATGCGCGACAACAAGCTCAGCGCCAGGACCATGCGCCACTACCTCATTGGTGGTTGGCCGGTCGTCGAACAGTTCGCTTTATACATGGCACAGAACCTCACCAAGACCCGCTTTGCCCGCCACCCCGGTGAGGACATGGCGCGTCGCTGGCTGATGCGCAACATTCGTGTCGAACTCAACCATGCCGACTACTGGGTCAACTGGAGCGCCGCCCATGGCGTGACCCTGGAAGACCTGCAAGCACAGCATGTGCCGCCTGAGCTGCATGCCTTGAGCCACTGGTGCTGGCACACCAGTTCCTCGGATTCGCTGATCGTGGCCATCGCCGCGACCAACTATGCCATTGAGGGGGCTACGGGAGAGTGGTCGGCGCTCGTGTGTTCCAGCGGTGTCTATGCGGCCGCTTTCGCCGAGGAAGACCGCAAGCGGGCGATGAAATGGCTGAAGATGCATGCCCAGTACGACGATGCCCATCCTTGGGAAGCCCTGGAAATCATCTGTACGCTGGCGGGGATGAACCCAAGCAAAGCCCTGCAAACGGAGCTGCGCCAGGCCGTGTGCAAGAGCTATGACTACATGTACCTATTCCTGGAGCGTTGCATGCAACTGGAGCAGTCGGAGACGGTGAGCAAGTCCTCGTCCACCCGTGAGCGCCTGGCTCTGGCCGGGAGCTGATTACTACCGCTACAGATAGCCACAACCTGTGGGAGCGAGCCTGCTTGCGAAGAGGTCTGACAGTCGACGGGGAGGTTGACTGCAAGACCGCTTTCGCGAGCAAGCCCGCTCCCACAAGGATGTGGTGTCCTTACATTCTTTCGTTGTTCAGCCTGCCATTGCCAGTCGATTACGGCCTTCGCGCTTGGCCACGTACAGTGCGCTGTCAGCCCTGCGCAGCAGGCTTTCCGATGATTCCCCCGGTAGCAGGGTGGCGCAACCCAGGCTGACCGTCAGCTCGATCCTTGTGCTCGCGGCGAAATAATCCTGGGCCTGGGCGGCGTAGCGCAGTCGTTCCCCGACCATGGCTGCAGCATCCCGGCCGGTATTGGCCAGCAGGATCAGAAACTCTTCACCGCCGAACCTGAACACCATGTCCACGTTGCGCAGTTGGCCCTTGATCGACTCGGCCACGGCCTTGAGCACTTCGTCGCCAACACCGTGACCATGGCTATCGTTGATGCGCTTGAAATGGTCGATGTCGAGCATCAGCACCGACAAGGGTTGCGAATGGCGCTTGGCCATGTCGATTTCACGCATCAGCGTCTGGTCCATGGCAATGCGGTTGCCGGTACCGGTCAGCGGATCGCGCAGGGCGCTCTGGGTGGCGGCCCGATAGAGCAATGCGTTGCGCAGTGGATACAGCAGCGTCGATATGATGGATTCAAGGTCGCTTTGTTCGGCTTCGGTGAAGCGCTGGTTGCGACGGAATACCAGTTCGCCCAGGTGTTCGCCTTCATGGCTGAGGTTATAGCTGAGGGTGTGATGCCCGCGTTGCCCGAACTCCAGGCGCAAATCACTGGCTTTGTGCTGGTAAGCCAACGCATCCAGGGGCACCAGCCGCTGGATTTCCCGGAAAAACAGGCCGAGGATTCGCTGTGGCTCCAGGCTGGTCTGCAGCTGTTGGCTCAGTTGCTGGCGCAATTGCGAAAGACTGACGGAGCGTGCCGCGAGCGGCGATGGCTGGCCAAGACCCAGACGCTGCAATTTGGCGCTGTCGAAGTCAATCGCGTTGATCTGGGTGGGCGTTTTCATATGGCGTTAGCCCCTAAGCTAAATCTGTCCTGGCAGGTTGGGTGTGGCGGCTTTGGGCTGCGCGTCGTACTGGTCCTTCAGTCCCGTAGGACACTGATTTGAGTTTAGTCTGCTTTCCCTGGCAGGCATAAGTCTCGTCTCAACGTCCACTACTTGCCGAACATGGCATGTTTGAGGAAGTTTAGAGCGAAAGTCGTGCCATTCGGTTCACTTCAATAAAAACCGATTGAAAATCAATGGATTGGCAGAACGGTACGGCAGTCCCGGCGACGTGGACTTGGCGGTTCGCCTCGCTGGGCATCGACCCAAGGCTCGTGCCGCGACGGTAAATCGTCGCGACACGGGCTGGGCTCACTATTGCGCGTTGAACGCCTGGCCATTGACGCCGGTGCTGTCCGGGCCCATGAGGTACAGGTAGACCGGCATGATCTCCTCGGGCGTCGGATTGTTGAGTGGGTTTTCCCCCGGGTAGGCCTGGGCTCGCATGCTGGTGCGGGTGGCACCGGGGTTGATGCTGTTGGCGCGCACGGCGGCGACGGTGTCGACTTCGTCGGCCAGAGTCTGCATCAGCCCCTCGGTGGCGAACTTGGACACGCCATAGGCGCCCCAGTACGCCCGGCCCTTGCGCCCGACGCTGCTGGAGGTGAACACCACGGACGCATCCTGGGACAGCTTGAGCAGGGGCAGCAAGGTGCTGGTAAGCATGAACATCGCGTTGACGTTAACGTGCATCACCCGCATGAAATTCTCACCGGACAACTGTTCCAGCGGTGTACGCGGGCCGATGATCGAGGCGTTGTGCAGCAGGCCGTCCAGATGACCGAACTCGGTTTCGATCATGGCCGCCAGTTCATCGTACTGATGAGGCAGCGCGGTTTCGAGGTTGAACGGGATCACCGCTGGCTGCGGATGACCGGCCGCCTCGATTTCATCGTAGACCTGGGTCAGGTTGGCTTCGGTCTTGCCCAGCAGCAGCACGGTGGCGCCATGGGCGGCATAGGCTTTCGCCGCTGCGGCACCGATACCGCGACCAGCACCGGTGACCAGAATCACCCGGCCATTGAGCAGGTCGGGGCGGGCAGAATAATCAAACATAAAAAACCTCACGAAACATAACGATGCGTGGTGGTGCGTTGTTGTGGCGAGGGGATTTATCCCCGCTGGGCTGCGAAGCAGCCCCTGTTTTTCATGCCATTGGGATCCAGGCTTTCTGAACTGGCGATGGAGGGGACCGCTTCGCGCTCCAGCGGGAGCAAGCTCCCTCGCCACAAGGGCTCAGCTCAGCAACTGCACAACGCGTTATCCAGCACTTCACGCAGCGCCGAAGGGTGGTCGATCACGACATCCGCGCCCCAGTGCTTCGGGTTGTCGTCCGGGTGGATGTAGCCGTAGGTCACCGCGCAGGTCTTGGTACCGGCGCTGCGGCCGGACTCGATGTCCCGCAGGTCATCGCCCACGAACAGCACGCTGGCCGGGTCCAGGTCGAGCATCTTGCACGCCAGGGTCAGCGGTTCCGGGTCTGGCTTGCTGTTCTTCACGTGATCAGGGCAGATCAGCACTTTCGAGCGCTCGGCCAGGCCCAGTTGCTGCATGATGGGCTCGGCGAAACGCACCGGCTTGTTGGTGACCACGCCCCAGATCAGGTTGGCCGCTTCGATATCGGCCAGCACCTCGGCCATGCCGTCGAACAAATGGCTGTGGACCGCGCATCCCTTGAGGTAGCGGTCGAGGAATTCCTGGCGCAGTTCCTCGAACCCCGGTGATTCAGGGTCCATGGAAAAGGTCACCGCGACCATCGCCCGGGCGCCGCCGGAAATCTCGTCGCGGATGTGTTGCGTGTTCATCGGTGGCAAGCCACGGTCGGCGCGCATGGCCTGGCAGATGGCGATGAAGTCCGGCGCGGTGTCGAGCAGCGTGCCGTCCATGTCGAAGAGAACCGCTTTGAGACGCATCGACTTACTCCTCGCGCAGGGTCTGGATCATATAGTTGACGTCAACGTCGGCGGCCAGCTTGTAGTGCTTGGTCAGCGGATTGTAGGTCAGGCCGATGATGTCCTTGACCTTCAGCCCGGCCGCCCGGCTCCAGGCGCCCAGTTCGGAAGGGCGGATGAATTTCTTGAAGTCGTGAGTGCCGCGCGGCAGCAGCTTCATGATGTATTCGGCGCCGATGATGGCGAACAGGTAGGCCTTCGGGTTGCGATTGATGGTGGAGAAGAACACCTGGCCGCCGGGCTTGACCATACGGAAGCAGGCGCGGATGACCGACGACGGGTCCGGCACGTGCTCGAGCATTTCCAGGCAGGTGACCACGTCGAATTGGCCGGGCATTTCTTCGGCCAGGGCTTCGGCGGTGATCTGCCGGTATTCCACGCTGACACCCGACTCCAGCTGATGCAGTTGCGCCACGGCCAGTGGCGCTTCGCCCATGTCGATACCCATCACCGTCGCCCCGCGCTGGGCCATGGCTTCGCTGAGGATGCCGCCGCCACAACCGACGTCGAGCACCTTCTTGCCAGCCAGGTTGACCCGTTCGTCAATCCAGTTGACCCGCAGCGGGTTGATGTCGTGCAGCGGCTTGAATTCGCTTTCACGGTCCCACCAGCGATGGGCCAGGGCTTCGAATTTGGCGATTTCGGCGTGGTCGACGTTGCTCATGTGCAGATCCTCGAAAAGCTTGAAAAATCAGGTGCCCCGAGCCGTGGCTCAAGGGGCGTGGTTATTCGTTGTGGCCGCTGATGCGCCGACCCCAGGCCTGGGCCGTGGCGATCAGTCTTGATTCGTCCATGCGGGTCAGTCGGCCATCGTCCAATAACGGCTTGCCGCCCACCCACAGGTGTTTTACGCAATCGCGACCGGTGGCATAGATCAACTGCGACACCGGGTCATAGATCGGCTGCTGGGCCAAGCCCGACAGATCGAAGGCCACCAGGTCGGCGGCCTTGCCCACTTCCAGCGAGCCGACAATCGCCTCGATGCCCAGTGCCCGGGCGCCATTGAGCGTGGCCATGCGCAGCGCCCGGTGGGCATCCAGGGCCGTGGCCGAGCCGGCGACGGCCTTGGCCAGCAGCGCCGCGGTGCGGGTTTCGCCCAGCAGATCCAGGTCGTTGTTGCTCGCCGCGCCGTCGGTGCCGAGTGCCACATTGACGCCGGCCTGCCACAGGCGCTCCACTGGGCAGAAACCGCTGGCCAGCTTCAGGTTCGATTCCGGGCAGTGGATCACGCTGCAATTGCTTTCTACCAGCAAGGCCTGGTCTTCGTCGCTGATTTGAGTCATGTGCACGGCCTGAAAGCGTGGCCCCAGCAGGCCAAGTCGTCCCAGGCGCGCCAGCGGTCGCTCCGCGGTATTATCCACAGCCTGCTGCACTTCGAAGGCGGTTTCGTGAACATGCATATGAATGGCCGCGTCCAGTTCCTCGGCGATCACGCGGATTTTCTCCAGGTTCTCGTCGCCCACGGTGTAGGGGGCGTGCGGGCCGAATGCGACTTTGATCCGTGGGTGGTGCTTGAGGTCGCCAAACAATTCGATGCCCTGACGAATGGCTTCGTCGGCGCTGGCGGCACCGGGGATCGGGAAATCGAGGATTGGAATCGCGATTTGCGCACGAATACCGCTGTCGTGGACACACTCGCTGGCGATCTTGGGGTAGAAATACATGTCGGAAAAGCAGGTGATGCCGCCCTTGATCTGCTCGGCGATGGCCAGGTCGGTGCCGTCGCGTACGAAATCCTCATCGACCCATTTGGCTTCCGCCGGCCAGATGTGCTGTTCGAGCCAGGTCATCAACGGCAGGTCGTCGGCCAGGCCGCGGAACAGGGTCATGGCTGCGTGGCCATGGGCATTGATCAGGCCGGGGCTGAGCAGCATGCCGGGCAGCTCACGGACCTGGGCGGCGTCACACCGGAGGGCTTCTGCCCGTGGACCAATGAACACGATGCAGCCGTCGCGAATGCCCAGGCCATGATCCTTGAGCACTACACCGGCGGGTTCGACAGGCACCAACCAGGTCGGCAGCAATAATAAGTCGAGCGCAACGGCAGGCTTGGGCATCGTGGAACGGTTCCATGGGGTATAAAGGATGGCGAAGTATACCCGAGCGTCCTCGCGGAGGGATCGCTATAATCGGCGGCTTTTGTTCATGAGTACGGGGTGAAGGATGCGCGATCGACTATTGGCTGCGGAGAAGGTGAAGGCCATCGATTGGCGTGATGGCGTCCTGTACCTGTTGGACCTGCGTGGCTTGCCGTTCGAGGAAAACTGGATCGCCTGCACCTGTGCCGCCGATGTGGCCGAGGCCATTGGCTCGCTGGTGGTGCGCGGCGCGCAGGCCATCGGCATCGGCGCGGCTTATGGTGTCGTGCTGGCGGCGCGGGCCAGGATGGCCGAGGGCGGTGACTGGCAATCGGCCCTGGAGGCTGATTTTGCCTTGCTGGCCGAGGCCCGGCCGACAGCGGCGAACCTCTTCTGGGCGCTGGATCGGATGCGCGACCGGTTGGGGCGCTTGAAAGAGCACGCCGAGCCGCTGGCGGTACTTGAGGCTGAAGCCATCGCGATCCACGAAAGTGACCGCGAAGCCAACCTGACCATGACCCAGCTCGGTGTCGACCTGATCCGCAAGCACCAGGGCAACGCCCAGGCCATCCTCACCCACGGCAACACCGGCGCCCTGGCGACCGGTGGCTTCGGCACGGCCTTGGGAGTCATCCGTGGCGCGTATATCGAAGGCATGGTGGAGCGCGTCTATGCCGACGAAACCCGTCCATCGCTGCAAGGCTCGCGCCTGACGGCGTGGGAGCTGGCCCGTGAGGGCATCCCGGTGACCCTCAACGCCGATTCCGCCGCCGCCCACATCATGAAGACGAAAGGTGTGACCTGGGTGATTGTCGGTGCCGACTGCATCACCGCCAATGGCGATGTGGCAAACAAGATCGGTACCTATCAACTGGCGGTCTGTGCCATGCACCATGGTGTGCGTTTCATGGTGGTGGCGCCGAGTTCGACCATCGACATGAGCCTGGCCTGCGGTGATGACATTCCGGTCGAGGAGCGCGATGGGCGTGAACTGCTGGAAATCGGTGGCAAGAGGCTGGGTGGGGAGGTGGACGCCTTCAACCCGACGTTCGATATCACCCCGGCGGATTTGATCGACGTCATCGTCACGGAGAAGGGCATCATCGAGCGTCCGGACACCGCCAAGCTGGCGCAGTTGATGTGCCGCAAGCGGTTGCACTGACGATTTTCAGAGGGTGATCTGCCGCCATCGCGGGCAAGCTCGCTCCCACAGTGGATAGGGCATGTCTGAAATTTCGGACATAAGAGTCCTTGTGGGAGCGAGCTTGCTCGCGATGAGGTCCTCAAAGGCAACAAATGCCTTGCATTTTCGCCCTGATTCTCCATCCGCAGCGCGTCTAAGCCCCTCTGGTCCCATATCAGCCTGTCACCGGTCAACTAACTACGCACCATGCGCATCTGGGGGATAGGTGCGTGGCGGCTCTTGTGATAACATCCGGCGGTTTCCAAGGCTGCCTCGCGAGGTGGCCTTTACTGCGCAGATCCATGGCATAACTCGTTGATTTGTCGTAAGTCGCTGCACGGCACTTGTTCTGCAGCGGCGAGCTTCGTTCGTCCCATCTGGATGTGACGAGGTTTCACCAGAAAAAGGAATCAGGCTTCTCATGGGCGAACTGGCCAAAGAAATCCTCCCGGTCAATATCGAAGACGAGCTGAAACAGTCCTACCTCGACTACGCAATGAGCGTAATCGTCGGGCGGGCGCTGCCGGATGCGCGCGATGGCTTGAAGCCCGTGCACCGGCGCGTGCTGTTCGCGATGAGCGAACTGGGCAACGACTTCAACAAGCCGTACAAGAAATCTGCCCGTGTCGTCGGCGACGTGATCGGTAAGTATCACCCTCACGGCGACACTGCCGTGTACGACACCATCGTTCGTATGGCGCAGCCATTCTCCTTGCGCTACCTGCTGGTAGACGGCCAGGGCAACTTCGGTTCCGTGGACGGCGACAACGCCGCGGCCATGCGATACACCGAAGTGCGCATGACCAAGCTGGCCCACGAACTGCTGGCCGACCTGCACAAGGAAACCGTGGACTGGGTGCCGAACTACGACGGCACCGAAATGATCCCGGCGGTCATGCCGACCCGTATCCCGAACCTGCTCGTCAACGGCTCCAGCGGTATCGCCGTGGGCATGGCGACCAACATCCCGCCGCACAACCTCGGTGAAGTCATCGACGGTTGCCTGGCCCTCATCGACAATCCCGAACTGACTGTCGATGAGCTGATGCAATACATCCCGGGTCCGGACTTCCCGACCGCCGCGATCATCAACGGTCGCGCCGGCATCATCGAAGCCTACCGCACCGGCCGTGGCCGCATTTACATGCGCGCCCGTTCCACCGTCGAAGACATCGACAAGGTTGGCGGCCGCCAGCAAATCGTCATCACCGAGCTGCCGTACCAACTGAACAAGGCTCGCCTGATCGAGAAGATCGCCGAGCTGGTGAAAGAGAAGAAACTCGAAGGCATCACCGAGCTGCGTGACGAGTCCGACAAGGACGGCATGCGCGTCGTGATCGAGTTGCGTCGTGGTGAAGTGCCTGAGGTGATCCTCAACAACCTCTACGCCCAGACCCAACTGCAAAGTGTGTTCGGCATCAACATCGTTGCGCTGATCGACGGCCGTCCGCGGATCCTGAACCTCAAGGACCTGCTGGAAGCTTTCGTGCGTCACCGTCGCGAAGTGGTTACCCGCCGCACCGTGTTCGAACTGCGCAAGGCTCGCGAGCGTGGTCACATTCTCGAAGGCCAGGCCGTTGCCCTGTCGAACATCGACCCGGTGATCGCCCTGATCAAGGCCTCGCCAACGCCATCGGAAGCCAAGGAAGCGCTGATCAGCACGCCTTGGGAGTCCACCGCGGTGGTGGCGATGGTGGAGCGTGCCGGCGCCGATTCGTGCCGTCCGGAGAACCTCGACCCGCAATACGGCCTGCGCGAAGGCAAGTATTTCCTGTCCCCGGAACAGGCCCAGGCCATCCTGGAACTGCGCCTGCACCGCCTGACCGGCCTGGAACACGAGAAGCTGCTGGCCGAGTACCAGGAGATCCTCAACCAGATCGGCGAGCTGATCCGCATCCTCAACAGCGCCACGCGCCTGATGGAAGTGATCCGCGAAGAGCTGGAAGTGATCCGCGCCGAGTACGGCGACGTGCGCCGCACCGAGATTCTCGATGCGCGCCTGGACCTGACCCTGGGCGACATGATCCCGGAAGAAGAGCGCGTGGTGACCATTTCCCACGGCGGCTACGCCAAGACCCAGCCGCTGGCCGCCTACCAGGCCCAGCGTCGCGGCGGCAAAGGCAAGTCGGCGACTGGCGTCAAGGATGAGGACTACATCGCTCACCTGCTGGTTGCCAACAGCCACACCACGCTGTTGCTGTTCTCCAGCAAGGGCAAGGTGTACTGGCTCAAGACCTACGAAATCCCTGAAGCATCCCGTGCCGCACGTGGCCGTCCGCTGGTCAACCTGCTGCCGCTGGACGATGGTGAATACATCACCACCATGCTGCCGGTGGAGGAATACACCGAAGGTCACTACATCTTCATGGCGACCGCCAACGGCACCGTGAAGAAGACCCCGCTGGAATCCTTCAGTCGCCAGCGCAGCGTCGGCCTGATTGCCCTGGAGCTGGACGAAGGCGACGTGCTGATTTCCGCCGCCATCACCGACGGCGAGCGTGAAGTCATGCTGTTCTCCGACGGCGGCAAGGTCACTCGCTTCAAGGAGTCCGACGTTCGCGCCATGGGCCGTACCGCCCGCGGCGTGCGTGGCATGCGCCTGCCCGAAGGCCAGAAGCTGATTTCCATGCTGATCCCGGAAGAAGGCAGCCAGATCCTCACCGCTTCGGCGCGTGGTTATGGCAAGCGCACGGCCATCAGCGAGTTCCCTGAGTACAAGCGTGGCGGCCAGGGCGTGATCGCCATGGTCAGCAACGAGCGTAACGGTCGTCTGGTTGGCGCTGTCCAGGTGCTCGATGGCGAGGAGATCATGTTGATCTCCGACCAGGGTACCCTGGTGCGTACGCGGGTCGCCGAAGTCTCGAGCCTGGGCCGTAACACCCAGGGCGTGACGCTGATCAAGCTGGCCAGCGACGAAACGCTGGTAGGGCTTGAGCGGGTGCAGGAGCCATCGGAAGTCGAAGGCGAGGAGCTGGAAGGCGAGGAAGGCGTGGCGTTCGACGGCACCCTGGGTGCCGATGTCGACGACATGACCGGCGACCAACCGCTCGACGCTGCCGCAGACGAAGAAGAACCGCAGGACTAAGCGGACACGCGGGGGGCGGATGAAGATTCGCCCCCTTGTTGTTTGTCCCGTTTGAAAATTTGCAACACTGCACACTAGGATCGTTCCCACGCTCTGCGTGGGAATGCCGCTCGGGACGCTCCGCGTCCCATGACGCAGAGCGTCATTGGATGCATTCCCACGCAGAGCGTGGGAACGATCAGTGTTGAACAAGATTTATGTGACCACCAGATCAGAGCGAGATTGGATGTGAGCAAGAGAGCCTATAACTTCTGTGCCGGCCCGGCGGCGTTGCCTGAAGCGGTCCTGAAGCGTGCCCAGGGTGAACTTCTCGACTGGCACGGCAAGGGCCTGTCGGTCATGGAAATGAGCCATCGCAGCGATGAGTTCGTGTCCATTGCCACCAAGGCCGAGCAGGACCTGCGTGATCTGCTGAACATCCCGTCCAACTACAAGGTGCTGTTCCTGCAGGGCGGCGCCAGCCAGCAGTTCGCCCAGATCCCGTTGAACCTGCTGCCGGAAAGTGGCAAGGCCGACTACATCGACACCGGTATCTGGTCGCAGAAAGCCATCGAAGAAGCTTCGCGCTACGGTCACGTCAACGTGGCTGCCACCGCCAAGCCCTACGACTATTTCGCGATTCCCGGCCAGAACGAATGGAACCTGTCCAAGGACGCGGCCTACGTTCACTACGCGCCGAACGAAACCATCGGTGGCCTGGAATTCAACTGGATCCCGGAAACTGGCGACGTGCCATTGGTGGCCGACATGTCCTCGGACATTCTCTCGCGCCCTGTGGATATCTCCCGTTTCGGCATGATCTACGCCGGCGCCCAGAAAAACATCGGCCCTAGCGGCATCCTGGTCAGCATCATTCGTGAAGACCTGCTGGGGCGTGCCCGCTCCCTGTGCCCGACCATGCTCAACTACAAGGTCGCGGCCGACAACGGCTCGATGTACAACACCCCGCCGACCCTGGCCTGGTACCTCTCTGGCCTGGTATTCGAATGGCTGAAGGAGCAGGGCGGTGTCGAGGCCATCGGCAAGCTCAACGAAGTCAAGCAGCGCACGCTGTATGACTTCATCGACGCCAGCGGCCTCTACAGCAACCCGATCAACAAGACCGATCGTTCGTGGATGAACGTGCCGTTCCGCCTGGCCGACGACCGTCTGGACAAGCCGTTCCTGGCCGGTGCCGACGAGCGTGGACTGCTGAACCTCAAGGGCCACCGTTCGGTCGGTGGCATGCGTGCCTCCATCTACAACGCCGTCGACATCAACGCCGTCAATGCGTTGATCGCCTACATGGCAGAGTTCGAGAAGGAACATGGCTGATGTCTGAGCAAGAACTCAAGGCGCTGCGCCTGCGCATCGATGCCCTGGACGAAAAGGTCCTGGAGTTGATCAGCGAGCGTGCGCGCTGCGCCCAGGAAGTCGCCCGGGTGAAGATGGCCTCCCTGGCCGAAGGCGAAGTGCCGGTGTTCTATCGTCCTGAGCGTGAAGCCCAGGTGCTCAAGCGTGTCATGGAGCGCAACAAGGGGCCGCTGGGCAACGAAGAGATGGCGCGGTTGTTCCGCGAAATCATGTCCTCGTGCCTGGCGCTCGAGCAGCCGCTGAAAGTCGCCTACCTGGGCCCGGAAGGGACCTTCACCCAGGCCGCCGCCATGAAGCACTTTGGTCACGCCGTGATCAGCAAGCCAATGGCGGCCATCGACGAAGTCTTCCGCGAAGTGGCGGCCGGCGCGGTGAATTTTGGCGTGGTGCCGGTGGAAAACTCTACCGAAGGCGCGGTCAACCACACGCTGGACAGCTTCCTCGAGCATGACATGGTGATCTGCGGCGAAGTCGAGCTGCGTATCCACCATCACCTGTTGGTCGGCGAGAACACCAAGACCGACAGCATCAGCCGGATCTATTCCCACGCCCAATCGTTGGCCCAGTGCCGCAAGTGGCTGGACGCCCATTACCCGAACGTCGAGCGCGTAGCGGTATCGAGCAACGCCGAAGCGGCCAAGCGGGTCAAGGGTGAGTGGAACTCGGCGGCGATCGCTGGTGATATGGCGGCCGGCCTCTACGGGCTGACGCGCCTGGCCGAGAAAATCGAGGATCGCCCGGACAACTCCACGCGGTTCCTGATGATCGGCAACCAGGAAGTACCGCCGACCGGCGACGACAAGACCTCGATCATCGTCTCCATGAGCAACAAGCCCGGTGCGCTCCATGAGCTGCTGGTGCCGTTCCATGACAACGGTATCGACCTGACGCGGATCGAGACCCGTCCGTCGCGCAGCGGTAAATGGACCTACGTGTTCTTCATCGATTTCGTCGGCCACCACCGCGATCCGCTGGTAAAAGGTGTGCTGGAGAAAATCAGTCAGGAAGCAGTGGCACTCAAGGTGCTGGGTTCCTACCCCAAGGCAGTTCTTTAAGGGCGGATAGCAAATGAGTGGCAACTTCCTCGCTCTGGCTCAGCCAGGCGTGCAACAACTCTCGCCTTACGTTCCGGGCAAGCCCGTCGACGAACTGGCCCGCGAGCTGGACCTGGATCCGGCCAACATCGTCAAGTTGGCGAGCAACGAAAATCCGTTGGGCGCGAGCCCCAAGGCACTGGCGGCGATCCGCGACGAACTGGCCGAGCTGACCCGTTACCCCGATGGCAATGGGTTTGCGTTGAAAAGCCTGCTGGCCGAGCGCTGTGGCGTCGAGCTGAACCAGGTGACGCTGGGCAATGGCTCCAACGACATTCTTGAGTTGGTCGCCCGTGCGTACCTGGCACCGGGTCTCAACGCTGTGTTCAGCGAGCACGCGTTTGCGGTCTACCCGATCGCGACCCAGGCCGTGGGCGCGGATGCCCATGTGGTTCCGGCCAAGGACTGGGGGCACGATCTGCCGGCCATGCTGGCCGCCATCGATGCCAACACGCGGGTGGTCTTCATTGCCAACCCGAACAACCCGACCGGCACCTGGTTCGACGCCCAGGCCTTGGACGACTTCCTGCAAGACGTGCCCGCGCACGTGCTTGTGGTGTTGGACGAGGCCTACATCGAATACGCCGAAGGCAGCGATTTGCCCGATGGCCTGGATTTCCTCGCGGCCTACCCGAACCTGCTGGTTTCGCGCACGTTCTCGAAAGCCTACGGCCTGGCCTCGCTGCGGGTTGGCTACGGCTTGTCCACCGCCGTGGTGGCCGACGTGCTGAACCGCGTGCGCCAGCCATTCAACGTCAACAGCTTCGCCCTGGCAGCCGCCTGTGCCGCCTTGCAGGATGAGGCCTACCTGGCCGAAAGCCGTCGCCTGAACGCGGCCGGCATGCAGCAGTTGGAAGCGGGGTTCCGTGAGCTGGGCTTGAGCTGGATTCCATCCAAAGGCAATTTCATCTGCGTCGACCTGGGGCGTGTCGCTGCGCCGGTGTACCAGGGGCTGCTGCGCGAAGGCGTGATCGTGCGTCCGGTGGCCAACTACGGCATGCCGAACCACTTGCGCGTCACCATCGGCCTGCCAGCGGAAAACAACCGTTTCCTTGAGGCGTTGAGCAAGGTTCTGGCTCGTGGTTGATGTCACTTCGCTGCAACCTGCTGCCCCTATGATCGGTCGCCTGGTGGTGGTCGGCCTGGGGTTGATTGGCGGTTCGTTTGCCAAGGGCTTGCGTGAAAGCGGTCTGTGCCGCGAGGTGGTCGGTGTCGACCTGGATCCGCAGTCGCGCAAGCTGGCCGTGGAGCTGGGGGTGGTCGATCGCTGCGAGGATGACCTGGCGATCGCTTGTCAGGGCGCGGACGTGATCCAATTGGCGGTGCCGATCCTGGCCATGGAAAAACTGCTGGCGCGTCTGGCGACCATGAGCCTGGGGCAAGCGATCCTGACCGACGTCGGCAGCGCCAAGGGCAACGTCGTGCGTGCGGCCACCGAGGCCTTCGGCGGGATGCCGGCGCGCTTCGTGCCCGGCCATCCGATTGCCGGTTCCGAGCAGAGCGGGGTGGAAGCCTCCAACGCCGAACTGTTTCGTCGCCACAAAGTGATTCTCACGCCGCTGGACCAGACGGATCCAGCCGCGCTGGCAGTGGTGGACCGTTTGTGGCGCGAACTGGGCGCCGATGTCGAGCACATGCAGGTCGAGCGTCACGATGAAGTGTTGGCGGCCACCAGCCACTTGCCGCACCTGTTGGCGTTCGGCCTGGTGGATTCGTTGGCCAAACGCAATGAAAATCTTGAGATCTTCCGTTACGCTGCCGGCGGTTTCCGCGATTTCACGAGAATCGCAGGAAGCGACCCGGTCATGTGGCACGACATCTTCCTCGCCAACCGCGAAGCTGTCTTGCGCACACTCGATACATTTCGCAGCGACCTCGACGCCTTGCGCGACGCGGTCGATGCAGGGGACGGGCACCAATTGCTGGGCGTTTTCACACGCGCCAGGGTGGCCCGCGAGCATTTCAGTAAAATCCTGGCCCGTCGGGCCTATGTGGACGCTATGAACTCCAACGATCTGATTTTCCTGGCACAACCTGGTGGCTCCCTGAGCGGGCGTATTCGTGTACCGGGCGATAAATCGATTTCCCACCGTTCGATCATGCTCGGCTCCCTGGCCGAAGGCGTGACCGAGGTGGAAGGCTTCCTCGAGGGCGAAGACGCCCTGGCGACGCTGCAAGCGTTTCGCGACATGGGGGTGGTCATCGAAGGCCCGCATCACGGTCGCGTGACCATCCATGGTGTCGGCCTGCACGGCCTCAAGCCTGCCCCGGGGCCCATCTACCTGGGTAACTCCGGGACCTCGATGCGCCTGTTGTCCGGCCTGCTGGCCGCGCAAGACTTCGACAGTACCCTGACCGGTGACGCCTCGCTGTCCAAGCGCCCGATGAATCGCGTTGCCAATCCGCTGCGGGAAATGGGCGCGGTCATCGAGACGGCCGTCGACGGTCGTCCGCCGATGATCATTCGTGGTGGCAACAAGCTCAAGGGCCTGACCTACACCATGCCTATGGCCAGCGCCCAGGTAAAATCCTGCCTGCTGCTGGCCGGTCTCTACGCCGAAGGCAAGACCACCGTCACCGAGCCGGCCCCGACCCGCGACCATACCGAGCGCATGTTGCGCGGCTTCGGCTACCCGGTCACGGTCGATGGCGCCACGGCGTCCGTCGAGTCTGGCAGCAAGCTGACCGCTACCCACATCGAAGTGCCGGGTGACATCTCCTCGTCGGCATTCTTCCTGGTGGCCGCTTCGATTGCCGAAGGTTCCGACCTGGTGCTCGAGCACGTCGGCATCAACCCGACCCGTACCGGCGTGATCGACATCCTGCGCCTGATGGGCGCTGACATCACCCTGGAAAACCAGCGTGAAGTCGGCGGCGAGCCGGTGGCGGACCTGCGCGTACGAGCAGCTAAACTCAAGGGTATCGAGATTCCGGAGGCGCTGGTTCCGCTGGCCATCGATGAGTTCCCGGTGCTGTTCGTGGCGGCCGCCTGTGCAGAAGGGCGCACCGTATTGACGGGCGCCGAAGAGCTGCGGGTCAAGGAGTCGGATCGCATCCAGGTGATGGCTGATGGCTTGCTCGCACTGGGCGTCAAGTGCCAGCCAACGCCGGACGGCATCATCATCGACGGCGGCCAGATCGGCGGCGGCGAAGTCCATGGTCACGGTGACCATCGTATCGCCATGGCCTTCAGTGTTGCGTCTTTGCGCGCCAGCGCGCCGATTCGCATCCATGATTGCGCCAACGTCGCGACGTCGTTCCCGAACTTCCTGGCGCTGTGCGCGCAGGTCGGTATCCGAGTAGCACAAGAGGCGCAGTCGTGAACATCAAGGCACCGGTCATCACCATCGATGGCCCAAGCGGTTCGGGCAAGGGCACCGTCGCCGGGATCCTGGCCAGGCAGTTGGGCTGGAACCTGCTCGATTCGGGTGCCCTGTATCGTCTATTGGCGTTCGCTGCCGCGAACCATGGCGTCGACCTGACCAACGAAGAGTTGCTCAAGGCGCTGGCGGCTCATCTGGACGTGCAATTCATTGCCGCGACCGACGGTCAGCTCCAGCGCATCATTCTGGAAGGTGACGAAGTCAGCGACGTCATTCGTACCGAAAGCGTGGGGGCCGGGGCCTCCCAGGTCGCCGCGCTGCCGGCGGTACGCGAAGCCTTGCTGCAACGCCAGCGTGCCTTCCAGGAGCCGCCGGGGCTGGTGGCCGATGGTCGTGACATGGGCACGGTGGTCTTTCCTGACGCGCCGCTGAAGATTTTCCTCACCGCCAGTGCAGAGGAGAGGGCGCGTCGCCGATATTTGCAGTTGAAGGGCAAAGGCGAGGATGTTAGTCTGTCGAGTCTGCTAGATGAGATCCGTGCACGCGATGAGCGTGACACCCAGCGCGCAGTAGCCCCGCTCAAGCCGGCGGCCGACGCGATACAGCTGGATTCCACGGAGTTGTCCATCGATCAGGTGCTGCAACGCATCATGAGCGAGATCGCCATTCGCGATATCGCCGGGTGACAGGAAGCTCCGCAGGGGACCAGTCATAGTCCTGCGGCGCTTCTTTTATATGAAACTAACCCACATCGTCTGGGGTGTGGAGATGGGCGTTTACTTCGCCCTAATCAACAGGAATTAAAATGAGCGAAAGCTTTGCGGAACTCTTTGAAGAAAGCTTGAAAACCCTGAACCTTCAGGCAGGCTCCATCATCACCGGCGTTATCGTTGATATCGATTACCAAGCTCGCTGGGTAACCGTTCACGCTGGTCTGAAGTCTGAAGCGCTGATCCCGCTTGAGCAGTTCTACAACGACGCTGGCGAACTGAACATCAACGTCGGTGACGAAGTTCACGTTGCGCTGGACTCGGTTGAAGATGGTTTCGGTGAAACCAAGCTGTCCCGTGAAAAAGCCAAGCGCGCTGAATGCTGGATCGTTCTGGAAGCGGCCTTCGCAGCTGAGGAAGTGGTCAAGGGCGTTATCAACGGTAAGGTTAAAGGCGGCTTCACTGTCGACGTTAACGGCATCCGTGCGTTCCTGCCAGGTTCCCTGGTTGACGTCCGTCCAGTGCGCGATACCACGCACCTGGAAGGCAAAGAGCTGGAATTCAAGGTTATCAAGCTGGACCAGAAGCGCAACAACGTTGTCGTTTCCCGTCGCAGTGTCCTGGAAGCCGAGAACTCCGCCGAGCGTGAAGCTCTGCTGGAATCGCTGCAGGAAGGCCAGCAGGTCAAGGGTATCGTCAAGAACCTCACCGATTACGGCGCATTCGTCGATCTGGGTGGCGTCGATGGCCTGCTGCACATCACCGACATGGCCTGGAAGCGTATCAAGCATCCTTCGGAAATCGTCAACGTTGGCGACGAGATCGATGTCAAGGTTCTGAAGTACGATCGCGAGCGCAATCGTGTTTCCCTGGGCCTCAAGCAACTGGGTGAAGATCCATGGGTCGCTATCAAAGCCCGTTACCCAGAAAGCACCCGCGTCACCGCTCGTGTTACCAACCTGACCGACTACGGCTGCTTCGCTGAGCTGGAAGAAGGCGTTGAAGGCCTGGTACACGTTTCCGAAATGGACTGGACCAACAAGAACATCCACCCTTCGAAAGTCGTACAAGTCGGCGACGAAGTGGAAGTCATGGTTCTGGACATCGACGAAGAGCGTCGTCGTATCTCCCTCGGCATCAAGCAGTGCAAGTCCAACCCATGGGAAGACTTCTCTGGCCAGTTCAACAAGGGCGATAAAATCTCCGGCACCATCAAGTCGATCACCGATTTCGGTATCTTCATTGGTCTGGACGGCGGCATCGACGGCCTGGTTCACCTGTCCGACATCTCCTGGAACGAAGTGGGCGAAGAAGCCGTACGCCGTTTCAAGAAGGGCGACGAGCTGGACACCGTTATCCTGTCGGTTGACCCAGAGCGCGAGCGCATCTCCCTGGGCATCAAGCAACTGGAAAGCGATCCGTTCTCCGAGTACGTTCAAGAGAACGACAAAGGCGCAATCGTTAAGGGCATCGTGAAAGAAGTTGACGCCAAAGGCGCCATCATCACTCTGGCCGACGATATCGAAGCGACTCTGAAAGCCTCCGAAATCAGCCGTGACCGCGTTGAAGACGCGCGCAACGTTCTGAAAGAAGGCGAAGAAGTAGAAGCCAAGATCATCAGCGTTGACCGCAAGAGCCGCGTAATCCAGCTCTCCATCAAGTCGAAAGACGATGCTGAAGAGAAAGAAGCAATCCAGAGCCTGCGCGACAAGCCAGCTACCTCTGACATTGCTGCTGGTCCTACCACTCTGGGCGACCTGTTGCGTGCACAAATGGAAAAACAGAACTGAGTTCTGTCAGACCATAGAAAAAGGGCGACTTCGGTCGCCCTTTTTTGTGCCTGCGAAATGTCAAGATTCTCTGCAAGCTGCTGCCGATGGCAGAGTTCATTCGGGACGCTGCGAAACCAACCCATCAACCCAGCTGTCTCTTTTATGAAGCGGATCAATAATCTATTCAGGGCGTGGCTCCGACTTGTATAAATGATCGATCCGGACCTCTGTCTAAAGGAACTGAATGAACAAGCTCTTTCTGGTGTTGAGTATCTTGGTGCTGGCCGCTTGTTCTACAAGCGCCAAGACCCACGCAGTGCGTGGTGTCAGTGGTATCGAGGTCGACTGCTCGGGGTTGGGTTCCGGTTGGGAGAAGTGCCACAAGAGAGCCGCAAGAGAGTGTAAGGGGGCTGGCTACAAGGTGGTTACCCGATCTGACGACGCGAAGGATGAAGATCAGTACCCCTTTGGTTTCAATCCGGCTGGCTATCTGACTCGTACGATGCTGGTCATCTGTCGATAGCATCTCCCTGCTTGCGCACAAAGAGGCGGTAGGGGAGTCAAGAAGAATGTCAATACTTGGGCTGTTCAAATCCCTCCGGTCATGCTAAAACCTTTTCAAGCGATTTTCCTAGCTGCTTGAAAAAGAAGGGAAAAATATGACGAAGTCGGAGTTGATCGAACGAATTGTCACCCATCAAGGGCTACTCTCATCCAAGGATGTGGAGCTAGCCATCAAGACCATGCTTGAACAAATGTCCCAGTGCCTGGCTACGGGGGATCGCATCGAGATCCGCGGTTTCGGCAGCTTCTCCCTGCACTACCGCGCTCCGCGGGTTGGGCGCAACCCCAAAACGGGCCAGTCCGTCAGCCTTGATGGAAAGTTCGTTCCTCATTTCAAACCAGGCAAAGAGCTTAGGGATCGTGTGAATGAGGAGGAGGGGGATGAGCTCTGACGGAGCCCCAAAACAGAGGAGTTCACATGCGGAACTTTAAACGCTTGACCCTTGTCGTACTTGCGCTGCTCGTGGCCTCAGCTATCGTCCTGTTCGTGCTTGAAAACAACCAGCCAGTGGCACTGCTGTTTCTGGGCTGGTCAGCTCCGCAGCTTCCTGTCTCGGTTTTCGTGATCCTGGCGCTTCTCGCTGGTATGATAGTCGGGCCGTTACTCGCGTGGTTTTTAGGAGCGCGTAGGCGCTTTAAATAAATGGATGTGTGGCCCGGAAGTCTTGGTAAGGATCACTATCTGCAATTTTTCTGACTTTGGGTGCGTTTTGTTCGTATTTAATCTAGCTCAGTTTGCCGCTATATCCGACACGGCCTTGCCCGCCTTGCCATTGAATGCGTTCGATGTGTCTACGAGCCTGATGCAAAGCGAGGCTTCTTATGCAAAATGATCGTATTGATACGCATGACGCAGACGAGATTGATCTGGTTGAGCTTGTTCAGGGGCTTTGGGCTCAAAAATGGCTGATCTTAGTCGTCACCCTTTTAGTCACTGCTAGTGCTGCCGCTTACGCGTTTCTCAGCAAACCTGTCTATGAAGCAAAACTTTTTATCATGCCACCCACTCAGAACGGTATTGCTGAGTTGAACTACGGTCGTGGGAAAAGTACCGAACTCGAAACTTATTCCATTAAGCATGTATACGATGTGTTTGCTCGTAATCTGCAAGGCGAATCTCTTCGCCAAAACTTCTTCAATGAAATTTATCTCCCGTCACTTGATGAATCCCGGCGAAAGGGGGCTCTCGACCGTTTGTATGAACAATTCTCACGGGAGCTGGTAATCAAGGGGCCAGGTAAGGATACGCCGGACCGGTTCTCCGTGACTGTCCAAAGCGGCGATCCAATAAAGGCCACTGAGTGGGTAAAGACCTATGTGGCGCGCGCCAGCGAGGCGGCCGAATCGGAGCTGATCAAGAACGTAACGACCGAGGCTTCCGTAAGAGCTCGTAACCTTGAGCAGCGCATTATTAGCTTACGCGAAACCGCGCAACGGATACGCGAGGATCGGATTCAACAACTGCGTGAAGCACTGAAAATTGCCGAGGCGATTGGCCTTACTACGCCAACCATAAACTCTTCTGCAGCTGTGGATATTACTGTTGATACCGGTAATAAGATGGATTATCAGAGGGGCAGCAAGGCGTTGGCTGCTGAAGTCAGTACTCTGGAGGCGAGGGCCTCCGATGACGCATTTATATCGGATTTGCGGACGTTGCAGATGCGTTATAACTTCTATCGTAAGTTAAATATAGATCCTGATCGTATTTCAGTTTATCGACAGGATGGTGAAGTTGACGTGCCGGAGAGTCCAATTAAACCTCGAAAAGTAATAATTTTGATATTGGGTGTTGTCGGAGGCTTGGTGTTAGGTGGATTTATTGCTCTCATTCGATTCATCTTGCTGCGCAGTAAGGTGGCCAAAATGATATCCTCCAGTAGCGGCTGATAGCTTCATAAAGCTAGAGATTTAATTCTGAACCAACCATTTAAACCTGTCAGTGCTGAGGGATTCAGCGCTGACGGGTTTTCTGTTTTCGACAGCATCATGATTTTATTTGGATGTAGTAAAGTGACGAGTGGTTCGGCTTTCCTTCGCGAGAGTGGGATCGGGGTAGGGCAAGCGTAGAGTACCCCCGCGAGAATTGAGTTTCGCTGCCTCTCAAGTGCTCGACGAATGCAAAGGAGGCCCGGAGAGGGCGCAAGACTCGCGAAATGTTTGGCGTATGCTCGATTTTTTGACGAAATGGGCGGTAATGTCGTTTTCTGGTTCTTGGTAGCTTGAGGTGATTTCGTCATAATGATGGTATTTGAGAAGGCGCCCACTGGTTCGTGCGAATGGCTTCAGCAGCTACTAGCCAAGCAATAGAATTAGCTGAGCGTTTGGTGCCGATGGCGCTCGAGTAATGGCATTCTAATCTTTGGCCATTCAAGACTGGCGTTAAAAAGGAAGTTTAATGAAAATTACTGTTTTTGGTATCGGTTATGTTGGCTTGGTGCAAGGCGCCGTGCTAGCAGAGGTCGGTCACGACGTTATGTGCGTTGATATCGATGCCTGCAAAGTTGAGCGTCTGAAGCAAGGTTATATTCCTATTTACGAGCCGGGCCTGGAACTGTTGGTTAAGGAAAACCATTCTGCTGGCCGACTTAACTTTACTATAGATGCTGCTGAAGCAATTCGGCACGGTGAGGTCCAGTTTATTGCTGTTGGTACACCACCTGATGAGGACGGTTCTGCAGATCTAAAATATGTGTTAGCTGTTGCAGAGTCAATTGGCCAGTATATGGAGAGCCCTCAAATCGTCGTCGACAAGTCCACCGTACCCGTTGGTACGGCTGATTTGGTAACAGCCCGTATCAATCAAGTGCTCTTGGCTCGCGGTCGTCAAGACCTATGCTTCGATGTGGCATCTAATCCTGAGTTTCTAAAGGAGGGTTCTGCGGTTGCCGACTGTATGCGTCCTGATCGCATTATCATTGGGACTGGTAGCTCCGAAACCGAAGAAGTGCTGCGTGAGCTTTTTGCTCCCTTTAACCGCAATCATGAAAAAATCATCGTCATGGATGTGCGAAGCGCAGAACTCACTAAATACGCAGCGAACTGCATGCTGGCGACGAAAATTAGCTTCATGAATGAGATAGCGAATCTCGCTGAAAAATTAGGGGCTGATATCGAAATGGTGCGTCAAGGTATAGGTTCTGACCCCCGTATTGGCTATCACTTTATTTATCCCGGCTGTGGGTACGGCGGCTCCTGCTTTCCGAAAGACGTTCAGGCTCTGATTCGCACTGCAGATGATATCGGCGTTGAAAGCAAGGTCCTTAAGGCTGTAGAAGCGCGTAATGAAGAACAGAAGACTGTATTGTTCAAGAAAATAGAACAGCATTTTGAGGGCGATCTGAGCGGCAAAATTTTTGCTGTGTGGGGGTTGAGCTTCAAGCCTAACACTGATGACATGCGCGAAGCGCCAAGTCGTGTTTTATTAGAGGCATTATGGCGAGCTGGCGCCAAGGTCCAGGCATTTGATCCTGAGGCTATGGAGGAAACACGCCGAATCTATGGTGAGCGGAGTGATCTCACCTTGTGTCCAAACAAGGAGGTAGCCATGCAAGGTGCGGTTGCCTTGATAATAGTGACTGAGTGGCAGAATTTTCGAGTTCCGGATTTTGCGATAATCAGAGCGTCATTGAAACACCCCGTCATTTTTGATGGTCGAAATATCTTTAGTCCTGCAAATATGGCTAAAAAAGGTTTCATTTACTACTCTATTGGTCGTCCGCAATGAAAATATTAGTGACGGGGGGGGCAGGTTTTATCGGTTTTCATCTTACCAAAGCGCTGCTGGAAAACGGACATTCAGTAATTGCAATTGATAATTTGAATGATTATTACGATCCGACGCTGAAGCAGGCGCGTCTTAAATGTCTTGCTGATTTTACCGCATCAAATGAATTGACAAGGTCCTATATATTTAAAGTGTTAGATCTGTCCGACAGAGTTGCAATGTCTGCGCTGTTCGAGTCAACTAAGTTTGATGTGGTAGTGAACCTTGCTGCACAAGCTGGTGTTCGCTATTCAATTGAAAATCCCCATGCGTATGTTGATGCTAACGTCGTCGGTTTTCTCAATGTTCTGGAAGGATGCCGTCGAAGCAACGTAAAACACCTTGTCTATGCCTCTTCAAGTTCTGTCTATGGGATGAATTCGACGCAGCCATTCAGTACGTCTGATCGTGTGGACTATCCAATCAGTTTATATGCAGCAACTAAAAAGTCAAATGAACTGATGGCGCACACGTATAGCCATCTCTTTGGTCTTCCTACTACTGGATTGCGTTTTTTTACTGTTTACGGACCGTTCGGACGTCCCGATATGGCTTATTATAAGTTTACTAAGGCTATTTTAGCGGGCAGTCCAATAGATGTTTATAATCACGGCGAGATGAAGCGTGATTTTACCTATATTGATGATATTGTAAGCGGTGTGATGAAAGTGTTGGATATTGTGCCTGGGCCGCAGCAGGTTGCGGGAACAAATGTTCGAGCGCCTTACAAGCTATACAATATTGGTAATAATAATCCCGTGACGCTAAGGCGATTTATCGATGCGCTCGAAAAGTCATGTGGTAAAAAAGCTGTCGAAAACTCTTTGCCGATGCAGCCTGGCGACGTGCCTGTAACGTTTGCAAATGTCGATGATTTGATAGCGGACACAGGGTTCAGACCTTCTACTTCTATTGAAGATGGTATAGATCATTTTGTAGGCTGGTATAAAAAATACTATGGATATTAAAAATTCTGAATACTGGGCGATGCCGATTTCAGAGTTTGTGGGAGGACAATTGAGCCTGATTAAGTGGATTGATTTTCAAAGCCTAGGTGATGAGCGTGGCGATCTTGTGGCCCTAGAGATCGGTTTGGAAAAAGCCATTCCGTTTGATGTCAAGCGTGTGTACTATATTTATCGCACTGCTGAAGGCGTCAGCAGAGGCTTTCATGCACACCAAAATCTGAAGCAAATTGCCATTTGTGTCGCAGGTAAGTTTAGAATGGTCTTGGATGATGGCCATACCCGCGAAGAAGCTTGGATGGACAATCCAACCAAGGGTTTGCTGATAGAGAGTATGGTCTGGCGAGAAATGCATGATTTTAGCAGTGATTGTGTTCTATTGGTCCTTGCAAGCGAACACTATGATGAATATGACTACATTCGAGACTACCAAGAGTTTCTGAAACTCGTTGACTGATAGTCTAAGTCCGGTGGGCTTGAGATTTTAGATGTCTTGGAGCTTTTGGTTGGAGACTGTCCAAGGTATGCTCGATTAGGGGGGGCTATGGCATGTTGGAGTTTAAAATGAAGGACACTGAAGGTGGACAGCTGCCGGGTAATTTATTTATTCATTCTATAGCTGATGTTCCCTCTAGCGGTTTACATGCTGAGGCAAAAAATTGGCAATTTTGCGTTGTTTTGAAAGATGTAAAGAATGGTGAGGATGCCAATATTTGCTCTCATTATTTTTATGGCGTAGACCGCTGATGACACTGATTCGTCTCGTTCCGGGCTGTTCATTTAGCTACGAGTTCGTTGAGCTTCTGATTTCAACCGTAATCAAGTTTTATAGAGAAGTCCATGATTAATTTCCTCAGCTTACAAGAAGTGAACATCCCTTTCAGAAATGAGCTAATTGAAGCCTGTGCGCGAGTAATCGATTCCGGTTGGTACATTGGTGGGAACGAGTTAGCGCTGTTTGAAAAAGATTTTTCTGATTATTGTGGAACTAAGCATTGTATCGGAGTGGCTAACGGCCTTGATGCATTGATTTTAACACTTCGCGCCTGGAAGGAAATGGGTAAGTTGAAGGACGGGGATGAAGTCATCGTTCCTGCTAATACCTATATTGCCACTGTATTGGCCATTACGGAAAATCGACTTGTTCCTGTATTGGTTGAGCCCGATCTGTGCTCTTTCAATTTGTGCCCCGATAATGTCGAGTCCGCTATTACGGACAAAACCCGTGTCTTAATGCCTGTGCATCTATACGGGCAGCTTTCTGATATGCCAAAACTCCTCAAGATCGCCGAGCGTCACGATCTTTTGATTTTGGAGGACTCGGCGCAAGCTCATGGAGCGAATATTGATAAACGCAAGGCGGGTAATTGGGGGCACGCATCCGGTTTCAGTTTCTATCCAGGTAAAAACTTGGGGGCGCTCGGCGATGCAGGAGCCATTACAACTAACGACGATGAATTGGCGCAAATTCTTAGGGCGCTAGGCAACTACGGGTCACATGAGAAATATAAGAACCTGTATCGAGGAGTCAATAGTCGTCTTGACGAAATTCAAGCTGCAATGTTAAGAGTTAAACTCAAGTATTTGGATGCGAGTACTGCTCATCGTAAAGAGATCGCTAATATCTACATGAAGGGCATCAACAATCCACTCATATCTCTGCCATTGTCTACTAATGTTTCCGCATTGGCGCTGGATGCTCATGTTTGGCATTTGTTCGTGGTTCGTTCCGAGATGCGTGATGCATTGCAAGATCATCTTGCGAGTAAGGGGGTGCAAACTTTGATTCACTATCCGATTCCACCGCATCAGCAACAAGCCTATTGCGACCTGAATCATCTATGTTTTCCTTTGACAGAACGTCTACACAAGGAAGTACTAAGTTTGCCAATTGGTCCAACAATTAGTCACGAACAGGCTGAACAGGTTGTTTCTGCATGTAATAGCTTCCTGAGTAGCTCGTCAGTATGACCCTGATAAAAACCAGTTTACTCAATGGTATTGCTGTAATTATCAAGATGTTGACCTTGTTAGGCATCAACAAAATTCTTGCGATTTATGTTGGCCCGATAGGCTACGCTGCTTTGGGGCAGTTTCAAAATGCCGTCCAAATGATCACTACTTTTGCAAGTGGTGCGATCAATACCGGCGTTGTTAAGTACACAGCCGAATATCATGATGACCCTGATAGACAACACAAAGTTTGGCGTACAGCTGGTAGCATCGCATTTATTGGTTCGGTGCTAACGGCTGTTTTGATTGCACTGTTTAATCAGTCGATGGCAAAGTGGTTTCTAAAGGATGAGCAGTATGGGGGGGTGTTTCTCTGGTTTGCTGCAACATTGATTTTTTTTGTTTTTAATACTTTGATACTGGCGATCCTAAATGGGAAAAAAGAGGTAGGTCGTTATGTGTTGGCTAATATAGCGGGAAGCCTGTTTGCTCTCATTGTAACGAGTGTCATGTCTGTCACTATGGGGCTCTATGGTGCGCTTGTCGCACTTGCAATCTATCAATCGCTGAGCTTCTTTGTGACATGTGCTCTTTTGCTAAAAGCGCCATGGTTTAAATTTAAATATTTACTTGGAGGAATAGATAAAAGCGTTGCTAAGGACCTGGCAAAGTATACGGCGATGGCGCTTACTTCGGCAGCATGTGTTCCGCTTAGCCATATATTTATCCGTAATCATCTGGGTGAAACTCTGGGATGGGAGTCAGCTGGTTATTGGGAGGCGATGTGGAGGTTGAGTAGCGCATACCTTATGTTGGTAACGACCACGTTGGGAGTTTATTATTTACCGCGCTTGGCGGAGTTAAAGTTAGTTAAGGATATAAAAGAAGAGATATTTCAAGGGTACAAAATTATCATGCCTATTGTCGTAATAGGTGCGATTTTGGTATATCTACTTCGAGACCGTGTTGTACATATTTTGTTCAGTGTCGAATTTTATCCAATGCGTGACCTTTTTGCTTGGCAGTTAGTAGGTGATACCTTACGTATAGGTAGTTGGATTGTATCCTATTTGATGTTGAGTAAAGCCATGTTTAAGCCTTTCATGGTGACCGAAGTAGTTTTTTCTGCAATGTTTTATGGCCTGTCTCTAGTTTTTACCCAGTGGCTGGGTATTCAGGGGGTGGTATTGGCTTATGCAATTAACTATCTCATCTATTGGGCGGTAATTTATTTTTTAATATTTAAAAAGTTGGCGGCTGTGTCAGCTGCTCCAATAATGCGCGGGTGACAATATGTTGACAATTTTGGTTCCTTCCTATAATCATGAAAATTATATAGGTCAGTGTCTTTCTTCTGTTTGTCAGGTAAAAATCCCCGGTCTGAAAATTATTGTAATAGACGATGGGTCTACAGACAAAACCGTCGAAAAGGCGAGGGCTGTTCTTGAGTTATATCCGGAATTGGACGTCGAGCTAATTGAGAAAAGTAACTCGGGATTGGTTTCATCGCTTAATATCGGGCTTGGTCGAGCTAGCACTGAATATTTGTATCTCGTGGCGTCTGATGATATTCCTGAACCACTAGGGATATTGCGTTGTATTGACGCTTTGATTGCGGAGCCGCAAGCACAGTTCTGCGTTGGTGGCGCGTTAAATTTATTTGAGGAAAGTGGCTCTCTGAGTAGTGTTTATGCGGAACGGCATAATAGGTTCTTCAACTTAGCCGTCGAAAGTAGGGATGTGGAAGTATTTACGAACTTTCCTTCGCCGGTGCTGTTGCAGTCGACGCTTTTTAGAACTGCTGCGTTAAGGTCGATTGGTGGTTGGGACCCCAAATTAATTTGGGATGATTACCCTACTTTTGTAAAGCTATTTAATATGTTTCCTACGGTGGGCAGAGATTTTCTTTATCTTCCGGATATTGTCGTCGTGAAGTATAGGCATCATGGAAATAATACGTATAAAAATGTTGCGAAACAATTTTATATGTATTTACAAGCTATTGAAGCCCTGGCGCCCGCGCACTTGACAGACTTTGTGCTCGCTAGGAAAGGGGGGTACTATATTTTGTTGGGGGTGCGGTATGGGGATCTTAAAGGGGTACTAAAAATTTTTTCTTTGTTACCTCCAAAGGCGCTATTGAAAGTGCCATTTATTATGGCGAATCTCGCTTTTCGGAAGTTGCTAAAAAATGACGGCCTCTGATTTTTTTGATTTGTTTTTTGCTAATCTGAATGTATTCATACCTTCGATTTCCCTAACTTGTTTTGTGCTCTACTTCACCGTTCGCTTGAAGGCGCTGGCAGGTTATTTAGATCCTATTCATTTTTATTGGACTTTCACTTTTGGTAGTGCTTATGGTGTGGTCATCGGATTGTACTTGCTTGGATATATATCAAATTTTCTATTTTGGTTTGTTTTTTCTTGTGCTCTTTTGTTTATTGCATCTTTCGCTCTGTTTAGTCGCTTTTCATCGAGGGGTGTTAGACGCTTTCTTGTAGTATTGACTGTACCTAAGGGGACGGGAAGCTACGAGTTTTACTTGATACTTTTTTTGTATTTGTGTCTTCTATTAGTTATTCTGATTTTCGTTGGTGCTGGGCTTTTTGCTGAAGCTAATAGGTTTGAGCAGAATAGAGGTTTTGGATTGTACGTTCGTATTGCCGATGCATTTCGACTTTTTGTTTTTGCCTACCTGGCAATTTTGCTAGTACGAGGGTGGAGACAGAATGGAGTGACTGTAAAGAATTTTTTATTATTGTTTTTTTTGGCAGTTTTGATTTTCGTTGGTTCGATTGTGAATGGCTCGAAATTTGCTTTTCTTGAAGCGTTGTATGCTTGTTTTGTTGCGGTTAGTGTTTACTTCTCAAAGCCTAAGTTTAAAGTTGTGTACTTTTCAATTGTTTCGCTGGGGGCACTTTTTTTTGCGCTCTTGGTGTTAACATTTAATCTGCGTAGTAATAATGTTGATACAGAGGCTGATGCCATGTACATGGCTGGTAGCCCGGTGCTGGTTGAACGCCTGGTTTTCCGAGTTCTTGGCAACGCCGACAAATATTTTTTGGGGTTGCCCAATGATGTAGTTGATAAATTGTACACTGACAGCGTGTTGGTCCGTTTCGCTTCGCCAATTATTGGGGTTACCCGTCTCAGTGAAATGCTCGGGTATCCAGTTAATAATTTTAATGTGGGGCGCCAGATTTTGCTGTACTACAATCCGGGGCAAGAAGTTGCAGGTGGGCCAACCAGTCATTTTGACCTCTTTGCTTATAAGTATTTCGGCGTTGAATTCGCTTTTGTTTGGGTAATCATTACTGCATTTTTGTTGGCGACAATAAATTCACTGGGACGAAATGCACCGTCGAATATTTTTTACTGCTCGTTGGTTGCAACCCTCTGGTTGAGAACATTGCCCATACTGTTAGAACCGCCAATAGGCTTCGCGTATATGCTGGACATTGTTTTTCTGTTTTTTTTGGTCAAGCTGATAGGGATGCTTATTCCTCGGAAAGGATGAGGCTGGCATAGCTTGAAGCATATCTGTTTAAAATTTGTGCAGAGCTGTGAGGGGGAAGGGTGACTTCGGTATTGATAACCGGCAGCGGTGGCTTTATTGGGCGTGGGTTGGTCAGTACGTTAACTGAGCGCGATTTCTCTGTTACGGCTGTCACACGCACGGCTGTCATGGAAAATTTTCCAGGTTCGGTGATTCACGCGGATCTCAAAACATTGATCTCTTCGATTCAATACTTTCATGGTATTGATTGTATTGTTCATCTAGCCGGCCGTGCCCATATACTAAATGAAGTCGACTCCGACCCTCTTGCAGCATTTCGGGATGTTAACCGGGATTTGACCGTTGCGCTTGCACGTATAGCCGTAAAGGCAGGTGTGAAACGATTTATATTCATGAGCTCAATAGGCGTCAATGGTACATCATCTGATGGGCGGCCTTTTGATGAGGCGTCTGTACCATCACCACAAGCGGCTTATGCTTTGTCTAAGCTCGAAGCCGAAGATGAGCTTCGCAAATTGCTGGCACCTACAGCGGTGGAGCTCGTTATCATTCGGCCACCAATGGTGTATGCGGCTCACGCCCCAGGGAATTTCCAGCGTCTTCTAAAGCTTGCTGCATCAGGTATTCCGTTGCCGTTTGCAAGTATTAATAACCGGCGTAGCATGATTGCTTTGGAAAATTTGGTTGATTTTATCGCCTTGTGCATAGATCATCCCTCCGCCGCTGACGAACTTTATTTGATCTCAGATGGAACTGACGTCTCCACTCCGGATATAGTCCGGCATTTATGTACAGGTTTGCGGCAGAATGCCCGCTTAATACCCGTGCCCACCGAACTCATGCGCTTGGGTGCCTTTTTGATTGGTAAGCAAGCAATGTATACGCAATTATGTGACTCGTTACTCATAGACTCCAGCAAGGCGCGCAACCAACTTGGATGGAAGCCAAAACTGTGTGCTGAGAATGCGCTGATCCAAACGGGACGTAAATTCGCTGAACTGCGTAAGTACGGTAATTGAAATTTTCTGCTTTGTTTTAATAGGGATTTTGCTAATGCTATTTTGGTGGCTTTTTCCGATTGTTATTTGCTTTTCATTAGTGCTCACCGGTATGTTGCGTCATTATGCACTAACTAATAGTGTTATCGACATCCCCAATGCCCGAAGCTCCCATTCGTTACCAACTCCACGTGGGGGGGGGATGGCAATTGTGTTGAGCTTTCTTGTGGTCACCCCTATTTTTGGAATTTTGGGACTTGAGTCCTGGTCCTTAATCTGGGCGTTACTAGGATCAGGGGCCGCCATCGCTGCATTAGGTTTTCTAGATGATCATGGCCATATTGCAGCACGTTGGCGTTTGCTTGGCCATTTTGCAGCCGCTGTTTGGGCGCTATTCTGGCTAGGTGGCCTACCTTCTGTGACGTTCTTCGGTATTCAGTTAAACATGGGGTGGTTTGGACACCTATTGGCTGTGCTCTATATGGTATGGATGTTAAACTTGTACAACTTTATGGATGGTATCGACGGTCTCGCTAGTGTTGAGGCCGTTTGTGTCTGTCTTGGTGGGTGCTTACTTTATGTGGTGGTTGGTGAGCCCTCGACTACATATGTCCCTTTGTTACTGGTTTGTGCAGTATTAGGCTTTTTGTTTTGGAACTTTCCACCTGCTCGTATTTTCATGGGAGATGCGGGTAGTGGTTTCCTGGGAATTATCCTTAGCATTTTCTCTTTACAGGCAGCATGGATTGCTCCGCAATTTATGTGGAGCTGGATAATTTTACTCGGCGTATTTGTTGTTGATGCCACCTTCACATTGCTGCGACGACTGCTGCGAGGAGATAAGGTGTACGAGGCACATCGTAGTCATGCTTATCAGTTTGCTTCACGTCACTTCGGCTCTCATTTGAGTGTGACATTGTCGGTAGGAGCCATCAATTTACTTTGGTTACTACCCATGGCAATCTGGGTTGGAGTCGGTGGTATTGACGGGGTATTGGCAACCTTTATAGCCTATTTACCATTAGTTGGACTTGCGATTAAGTTTCAGGCAGGTGCACTCGAAGATTAATGGTGTATTGGTGCGATCTTGATGGCGCACGGACGGTGCTTTTAAGTTTGCTAGGGTATGCAAACGTAACTGAGCCATATTTTATTTAGCTGGAAGATTTGTCATGAGTCGAAAGATCGCTGTAATCTTGACTGTTTATAACCCAGATGTGAGTGAACTGGCAACCAACCTTCATTCCTATAGCGATCAAGTCGATGTGGTGGTTCTCACGGATAATTCCGACTCTACATTGGCTCAGCAACAGGTGCAGGCACTATCTGAGAATTTTTTTAATTTGTATCTTAATCAATTGTCTGAAAATTTGGGTATTGCCAAAGCACAGAATTTGGGGGTTGAGGTTGCAAAAGGTTTAGGATGTACTTTTTTTATAGAAATGGACCAGGATACTGGGCTTCCGGCAAACTATGTGAGTTCTCTATTGCAGCGGTTTGATCAGCTGGATGAGGGGCGCAAAATTGTGGGTGGGATTGGACCGGTTGCATTAAAAAAAGATACGAACGATGTATACCACGGACGGAATAGAGCCTTGGGCTGTACTACTGTTGAATATACCCTTAGCTCCGGTTTTCTCATGCCACTTTATGCCTTTGAGCGCGTGGGAAAAAAAAATGAAGATTTATTTATTGATTTCGTAGACTGGGAATGGTGCTGGCGTAGTCGTGCTGCGGGACTGAATGTTTTTATCGATACATCCCTTGAGATAGCTCATATGCTGGGTGATGGGCACAAAAACATTTTGGGTTTTAAAATTGGCGTGCCGGCGCCTATTCGACATTATTATCAATATAGAAATTTTTTATATTTTTTCGATAAAAAATATGTTCCTACACGTTGGAAAATAAAATACTCATTGATCATGGCGTTAAAAATATTTGTGTTTTTACTTATCTTTGATCAGAAAAAGAGGCGACTGGGGTTTGTGTTTAAAGGGATTAAGGATGGTATTCTACGTAAGGTCGGAAAAATTGATCGCGGTTTAGTATGATTTTTTGGCCTCGGTCAAATGTCAGGGCCGCCCTGATAGCAAAGCTTGACAAGTGGTAGAATAACATAGGTTTAGCCACGGCTGCGCTTTTGGTTGGGCACCTTATAGATACGAATCAGGCCGATGGCGTTAGACGAACGTACATAGGTGTCAATACCTAGCTGGAGTTGAGTGATGTCGGGTGAAAAGAATAGAATACAGTCGGTAACTGACTTTTCAGTGTTGATGTCTATTCATGCCTCAGAGCAGTCGAATTATTTGGAAGCGTGTTTTGAGAGTTTGCTGAGACAGAGCTTGCAAGCTTCCGAAGTTGTGCTTGTTGAAGATGGTCCGCTCCCAAAAAATTTGAGCAAAAGCATTGAAAGGTTTCGCAGTGTACTACCGTTGATTAGCGTTAAGTTAGAAAGAAATATTGGACTGGCATGCGCCCTTAATGAAGGGTTGCGGTATTGTCGCCATGAAATAGTTGCTCGTATGGATACAGACGATGTGTGTGTTCCCGAGCGATTTGAAAAGCAAGTTAAATTTATGTTGAGACATCCTGATATTGATGTGCTCGGAGCGATGGTCGAAGAGTTTGACAGTTCTATGCAACACTCCCTCGGTATTCGTCGGCTACCTCTTGCTCATACGGAGCTCCTCCGATTTGCAAGAATGCGTAGTCCAATTAGTCATCCGACGGTTATGTTTAAGAAGCAGGCTGTTCTTGATGTCGGCGGTTATCCTCCTTTTCGAAAAGCACAAGATTATGCACTTTGGTCGTTAATGCTAACGAAGAACTATCGCATGCAGAATATGGACGAGGTGTTACTAAAAATGCGTGCGGGAAATAGTATGATGGCCCGACGTGGTCATGAGTATCTTAAGCATGAGCTCGCGATTCTTAAGTTTCAGCGGAATATCGGTTTTATTAGTTTTCGGGAGTATTTGTTTAATTACATAGTCCGAACGGTGGTTCGCTGTTCTCCTATGTCAATTAAGAAAATACTCTACCGTTTTGCACGATAGTTTTGCAATTTTACTAATTTGTCAGTTGTGATTGATGGTGGGGTTTAATTGTAGGCTAGCTCATGACTAAAGCATGCAATTAAAATCTAGCTGCAATGTTAGGTCATTTCTTATGTTTCTCCATCGGCGGAATATACAACCTTGCTACTCCTCATGGTCTGGAATTGCATAGGTCAAGACTGCGCTACCTGCGCATGATAGAAGGGAAGGTGCATCGGTTTTGGTTCTGGCGTATCGTTATGTATTGATGATAGCTGTCGAGCTCCATGATGGTGGGCCACAGAGGTCTCTTCATCAATAGAAGACGAGTCTGATGCTCTTTCGTGCGGTTCCGCCGAGGACCGAACACCAAGGTGACTTACAGTCGGAAATGGATACTGTTTTTAAGGAGCTAGCGAAGGTGCATGAAGGGGTTATGAGCAAATTTAGAACAGCCTTGCTGGGATTGCCGAGACGCCACAAGCGCGCAATCCAGCTGGCAACGGACGTTGTACTTGTCTGGGTCGCCCTATGGCTGGCGTTCGTCGTTCGACTGGGCGTCGAAGCATTGGCCAGCCCAATTGAAACGCACCTTTGGCTGTTCGCATCGGCTCCGTTGATCGCTATTCCGATCTTCATCCGCTTTGGCATGTATCGCGCGGTCATGCGCTATTTCGGTAACGACGCGCTGATCACAATTTGCAAGGCTGTCAGCCTTTCTGCCTTGCTGCTGGCCCTGGTGGTGTATTGGTACAGCAACCATAAAACCGTGGTGCCACGGTCCATCATCTTCAACTATTGGTGGCTGAGCCTGATCATGATTGGCGGCTTGCGCCTGATGATGCGGCAGTACTTCCTGGGGGACTGGTTTACCGCAGCCCAGCATGTGCCCTTCACCAACCGTGACGACGGTCTGCCCAAGGTTGCTATTTATGGTGCCGGGGCCGCAGGTAACCAGCTGGTGGCTGCGTTGCGCATGGGGCGGGTGATGCGACCGGTCGCGTTCATCGATGATGACAACAGCATCGCTGACCGCGTGATCGCTGGGCTACAGGTCTACGCGCCCAAGCATATCCAGAAAATGATCGACACAACCGGCGCGCAGGAAATTCTACTGGCGGTGCCTTCCTCGTCACGTGGGCGCCGTCGGGAGATTTTGACGCTGCTTGAAGGCTTCCCCCTGCATGTCCGTAGCGTCCCTGGGTTCATGGATCTGGCCAGCGGCCGGGTCAAGGTCGATGATATCCAGGAGGTGGACATCGCGGACCTTCTCGGGCGCGATCCGGTCCCCGCACAGCCCGATTTGCTAGAGCATTGCATCACTGGCCAGTCGGTCCTGGTCACTGGAGCCGGTGGCTCGATCGGCTCCGAGCTTTGTCGGCAAATCCTGGCACTGAAGCCGACTACTTTGCTGCTGTATGAGCATAGCGAATTCAATCTCTATAGCATTCTGTCTGAGCTTGAGCCTCGAGTGGTTCGGGAGTCGCTGTCGGTTCGGTTGCTGCCTATCCTTGGATCGGTACGAGATCAGGACAAACTGCTGGACGTGATGAAGACCTGGAATGTCGATACGGTCTATCACGCCGCCGCCTACAAGCATGTCCCGATGGTCGAACACAACATTGCCGAAGGCGTCCTGAACAATGTGATCGGGACGTTGAATACGGCACAGGCTGCGTTGCAGGCAGGCGTATCGAACTTCGTGCTGATCTCTACCGATAAAGCGGTGCGCCCAACCAATGTAATGGGCAGCACCAAGCGGCTTGCAGAACTGACCTTGCAGGCCCTTAGCCGCGAACTGGCCCCTGTGTTATTCGGTGACAAGGCCAACGTTTCAAGGGTCAATAAAACCCGTTTCACCATGGTTCGGTTCGGCAATGTGTTGGGGTCATCCGGTTCGGTTATTCCTCTGTTCCACAAACAGATCAAGTCCGGCGGGCCGTTGACCGTCACGCACCCAAAAATCACGCGTTACTTCATGACCATTCCCGAGGCCGCTCAGTTGGTCATACAGGCGGGGTCCATGGGGTTGGGCGGAGACGTGTTCGTGCTGGACATGGGCGAACCGGTAAAGATCGTCGAGCTGGCGGAGAAGATGATTCACTTGTCTGGCTTGAGCGTCCGTTCGGAAAAGAACCCCCACGGCGACATTTCAATCGAGTTCACCGGCCTGCGTCCAGGCGAGAAACTTTACGAAGAATTGCTGATTGGCGATAACGTCGTCGCCACCCAGCACCCGATGATCATGAGCGCCAATGAGGACCATCTGTCTTGGGACACGCTCAAGATCAAGTTGGCTGAATTGCTGGCCGCCATCGAGCACGATGACTACACCAGGGTCCGCCAGCTGCTTCGGGACACTGTCAGCGGTTACGCTCCCGACGGCGAGATTGTCGACTGGATCTACCAGCAACGCCGTCTCGAACCCTGATTGTTACATACCCTGTAACGTAGACATTTTTGACAGCGACACCTCATCGCCTAAGTTTGAGAGGCAGCTTCGGAAAAGCTGCTTCTCTCTTAACGATGTCATGGAGCGTCATTTATGCGTACAGGCTATTTCTACTCTCTGGTTTTTGCCTTCCTCACCAGCGCCTCGATCGGCGCTGTCGCGGCCCCAGCGGTCAAGCCTGAGATGGTCGCTACGCCGCAAGCAGTGGAGCAGTCAGCCAAAACGCAGAGTACCAAGGTGGATTTAAACGGGGCGGATGCTGCCACGTTGCAGCGCGAGCTGTCAGGGATAGGGAAGGGCAAGGCCGAGGCGATTGTTGCGTATCGGGAGAATAATGGGCCGTTCTCTTCGGTGGAGGAGTTGCTGGAGGTCAAGGGAATCGGCAAGGCGATTCTCGACAGGAACCGTGACAAGCTGGAAGTGAATTGAGTTTGTGATTGAAGGAGGCCAGTCTAATTGACTGGCCTTTCGCTGCCTAACTGGTGAAAATTTTGGACGAATTCTGAAAAAGTCCCGCTGTTGCATAAATAATAAATAAGCGCTTCATAAAAATCCACGTCAAACCCACCGTCTGATCCCGGACGCTCTGCTCTGCGCTCCTGATCTTTTTCTGGAGCCCATCCGCGATGATGCGACGCCAAAGTCGAAAAATCTCTCTACCCCAACCCCTCGACTTCCGAAAATCCATTGAGAGCCTTGCTGCGCGAGTCGAGTTGGGCATTAAGGTCGCCGGTATTCGCCCCATGCTTTTCGTCTCTTTCTCAACAAGGCTCGCAACGGCGTGAAGATTGTGTATTAGGAACGCAACTTTCTGCTTTTGGCTTAAGCGTTTAAGGTGGTGGGGGGCTCACGCGCCCCGAGCCCATTCACTTAACGCTGCTCTCTATGAAGGCGGCCAAGTTTCTCGCCACGATTCCGCTTCCAGCTTCGCTCAGATGATGGCCGTCACGGTAAAAGATATGGTCTTTGTCGGCTGATGCACACTTTACCGAGTCGCAGAATGGCTTCGTCGAGTCGAAAACATAGACATTGGGATTCTTGGCTTTTGCATCCGCTAAAACTTGATCGTAAACTTTGGTCCGCTCGTCGTATTCCTGGCGATCCACGTCACAGTTCACAACGTTCGTCTTGAATGGCCTGCTTAGGCACGCTTTTGGATGCGCCCTGAATTCCGGAACGTCTTTGATCAGGACAACTTTTTTTCCCTGCTTTGTTATTTCAGAGATCGCAGCGTCTAGGCCGGCTTTATAGATTTCTAGCTTTTTGGATACTTCGTTCTGCTCTCCTAAGACAAGTCGATAATCCGGGTTCTTGTCGTTTATTCTGGCGTGTTCCGGGGAGAATCCGTGATCTGAGAAGTACAATGGCCCTAAGGCTGCCAATGCAACCACCCGGACGTTGCTTTCCTTGATGATTTCCAGTGACTTGTAGTTTGCCTTTTCGCAGGCATCCTTAGGCATGTTTGCAAGCCAGACTTTTACCCCGCGCAACGGTGGGCAACTATGTCTCCCGATTACAAGCCAGTTTTTTGGTGTCTCTTTTTTTAATCCTGGGATGATGTGTTCCGCATGACTATCACCCCATAAGATATAATCTATCGGTGCGCCTTCTTTGGTCTGGTTACACCAGCTCATTTCAGCCATCGTCGGATCGGTAGATTTACATTTGGTAAGCGAGTAGCGCTGCAGGTCCGCGGACTTCTGCTTCAGGTTCGCCACAATTTGTCGAGACTGGACGCCTTCATGCTTAAATACGTAGAAGCCGAAAGTACCAACCGCCAGCATGGTAGCGAACAAAATCGTGGTCCTTTTACCGCTGGTTGAGAAAAACCTAATAGGGCGCTCGACGAATTTATAGGTTGCCCATGCCAGCACAATTGAAATCGCTACAGCTGCGATTCTGATTTCTACTGGCGGCTCCTCTGCCTCAATAATCCTGGCAAAAGATAAGATAGGCCAGTGCCATAGATACAGCGGGAAGCTTATCAGCCCGACCCACACCATTATTCTGTTGGATAGTATGTATTTGTTGATGACCGATTTTGATCCTGCGCCGATAATTAACGCTGTACCCATGACTGGGAGAATCGCCCAATATCCCGGGAACAATCGTTCCTTGGTTATTATCAAAAAACCTGCTGTCAACATCGAAAGTCCTACCAAAGACTGAATATTTTTGATCGTGTTATCGCTGTGCTTGTCAATTTTTTGATAGATAATTCTGGACGTGGCGACTCCCACTAAACTGTAAATTTCGGACAGGATGGCTACTCGGTATACTGATAAATAGGCAATTATCGAACCGACGAGTAATTCCCAAAAACGTGTTTGTGGAGAGTAGAAAGTCGTTGAAGGGTCGCTCTGTCTAATGCTTATATTTATGTAGAATGAGGCGGCGGCCATAGCCAAGATAGCAGATAGACGGTTTAAATTTGATTTCCAAAGAGTAAATAGGAGGACGGGCCAAATTATATAAAATTGTTCCTCCACCCCCAAGGACCATAAATGCAAAAGCGGCTTTGTCTCGGATATATTATCGAAGTATCCGCTCTCAGACCACAGGACTATATTCGCAACAAAACCGGCTCCTCCTGCAGCATGCTTGCCGAGCTGAGCGTATTCATCTGCCAGCAACGCAATCCAGCCAAAGGCAAGACACGACAGCAAGACTAATATTAAAGCTGGGTAGATTCGGTTTATCCTCCTGCTGTAAAAGTCGAAAACGCTGAAGCTTCCATTGTCGAGTCCGGTGAAAAGTATTTTCGAGATCAGGTAGCCTGAGATCACAAAGAAAACATCAACACCAATGAATCCACCTTTCAAGAAGGATGGGAATGCATGAAATGCTACGACCGATAAAACTGCTATGGCCCTTAGGCCATCGATATCCGGTCTATATACAGTGTGCTTGCTTTGCATGAGTTTCCTTGCAATTAATGCCAAGACGTTGATCGAGTATAAATATTGGCTCTAGATAGCTCGATAATTGAGTCGCGACTCTTAAGTGCTTTTGCGACGTGATGGCTTTTGCCGTTAGCAAAAATTTCAAGGGCGGCGCTTGGTGTTGCTGGATTGATCACCGCTGCTACCCTTACAATATTGCTCTCATGGTACGAGAACATTAGTGGTTTCTCGAGCGATGTGTCTGGGGTAGGGGGGCTAAAGTAGCCCACTGTATCGTCCATCGATTATCCGCTTTAAATTAATTAGGATAGCAGTTTGCTTGCGAGTTTTTCCTTGGATAATGCGACTAATGATGGGGTTATTTCAAACAATATGTCAAGGTCGGTCTCTCCAGTCCTATATGCTCCCATTTTTTCGTGGAAAGATATAACCTTGGTGTTTTCTTTTCGTACGTCAAAATGACACTTTGTAAAGCCGAGATGCTCAAATCCGAATTGGTAGATTAGGAACGAGCTTTCTATTGCGGCGTAGCGTGTCTTGTCTTCGTTCAAGATCCAGCTTCCCCAACTAAATGAGTTGTCACGAATATCATAAATTCGCACGGTTCCGCATGGCACGCCGTCAAGTCTCTCAATAATAAAGTAATATTGAAGGCCGGCTGCTTCATCTGATTTGTAGTTTCTGATCCAACTCCGTTGGACTTCTATATCAGAGACTACTGACGATAAATGCCTGCTATAGTTTTCATCAAGCCGAAGCGTTAGAACAAATTCTGCATCAGATTCTTCAATTAGCCGTAGTAGGATTGATTTTGACGATAGTTTCATGCGTTGTTGGGTCCTTTTGAGTTGAGGATCGAAGTTTAGTTTATTGCTCAGTCAAATGAAAATAGGCTGGCGCCGCTCGCGCGTTTGCCGTCCTACTAGCGGTCAGTCAAGCAGACGGCCATTCCTGCACTACGACGCAAACCAGGTAGCTACCCGTGCCGTCCTGATGCTTGCCGACATGTTCAGGCGCGTTGATCAAAGGCGGGAGATCAGGCGGGATGTGCTAGTGACAGCCATGGATTGACCTTCGAGCAGGCGTTTGTTCTTTCAAATGTCTTCATTCGGCTATGTGGTTTACTGCGGAAGACAAAAAGCAGGGGTGAACGCTGTTTTGTTGATCTCTCGTTCTATAAGTGCACGATGCAATCGATGGAGGCGCAGGCTTGACTATAGCCTCGAGACGCATCGTGAGTTGCTGGCTCCTGAAGAGTCTGGAGCATAGCATCCAGGATCAACTTGTCGTTGGATGCCGGGGCGTATGGAGTGATTACACTACTTCTGCAACTGCTGCCCCCCACCCCCCTAATCAAGGACCCGCGCCATGTACAAAGACTACCCAGCCGCCTACCAGGTCAGCAAAGGTTCAGCCCTGCAGGTGGACAAACCCTTCTACGACCGCATCCGCACCCAGCAGGACAAGCGCACCCTGATCGAGCAGTTCGAAGTGCCGATCCGCACTGGTAAGGCCTGGCACGTACCGGCCGGGCATGTGTTCCGAGTCACCACTCCGGTGGGCCCGCAGGTAGGAGACTTCAACGTCTGGAACGCCCACGATCCACGGGAGCGCCTGTGGGCGGCGCGCACGCGTCAGCTTCAGGGCGCCCACGTCAGTACCCATGATCGGTTGTGGTCGAACCTGCCGTTCCTGCGGCCATTGGTGACCATCACCGATGACAGTCTGGCCGGTTATGGCATCGATGAGCATGGTGGCCGACTGCACGATCTGCTGGGTACGCGCTGTGATCCCTATGTGAACAAGATGCTGACGGGGGAGGATTTTCATCATCACTGTCACTCGAACCTGACCCGTGCGGTGTTGCCTCACGGCCTGACGGAGTTCGACGTGCACGATGTGCTGAATATTTTCCAGTGCACCGGGCTTAATCATGACGACATGTACTTCATGAAGGCCTGTCCGGCGCAGAAGGGCGATTATCTGGAGTTTTTTGCCGAGATCGATCTGTTGTGCGCCCTGTCCACCTGCCCGGGTGGTGACTTGTCGCTGGCGATGTGGGGGCCGGATGCGCAGGATCCCCTTAGCGTCTGTCGTCCGCTGGGGGTGGAGATCTATCGGTTGGGGGATTCATTGCTGGAGGGCTGGAGCCAACCCGAGCGGGCGGCATACAAAGGGTTGCATGGCTTGCAGATTGCCAGGGCGGATTGGGAGAAGTAACGCAGTAGGCGGACAGGACGTGGCCTTCTGTGGCGAGGGGATTTATCCCCGCTGGGGCGCGTAGCGGCCCCTTTTAAACCCCCCCAGTCGATCAGATAGACCGCGTGACAGGTTTTGGGGCTGCTGCGCAGCCCAACGGGGATAAATCCCCTCACCACAAAAGTGTTGTGTCAGGCAGTACTCCACAGTGTTGTGCCAGCCATCCAGCCTCCAGCCTCCAGCCATCCAGCCATCCAGCGGTTAACGATCCTTGGCCTCCTTCGCATCCATTTCCGCATTGCGCTCGGCAACGCGCTTTCGTTGCTCATCGGTCAACTCGACCTTGTGGGCGGTGTCGCGCAGCATCATCAGACCACCAACGATCGAGCCGATTGCAACAATCAGAATCAACCAGGCATACCAGGGCATAGGGCTCTCCTTGAGGGGGCGATGGACGGACGAACATTTCGCCGATCCATCGCACCTACCACTTATGAGCGAAGGTTGCTCGCAGTGGTTCAATACTACGCCCGTTCGGTCGGCTTCACCTCAAAGCCCGGTCAGCATCGCATCGGCGGGAGCGTCTGCACGCAACTGCGCGGTGAGGATGAAGTAGACGAAACCCACCACCATGAAGCCAAGGAAGATCAGCCCGATCAGCGCATTGAACCAGGCCATCGCCACCAGGCACACCACGGCCAGTACCAGGGCGATGCCCGGCACGATCGGATAGCCCGGTGCGCGGAAAGTACGTTCCAGGTTGGGTTCGGTTTTACGCAATTTGAACAGGCTGAGCATGCTCATGATGTACATGACGATGGCACCGAACACGGCCATGGTGATCATCGCCGCAGTCAGGGTCATGCCGCCGAGGTTGATCAGGCCGTCGCTGTAGATCGCCGCGATGCCGATCAGCCCACCGGCGATGATCGCCCGGTGCGGCGTCTGGAAGCGTGACAGCTTGGCCAGGGAGGCGGGCAGGTAACCGGCGCGGGCCAGGGCGAAGAACTGGCGCGAGTAGCCAAGGATGATGCCGTGGAAACTCGCCACCAGGCCGAATAGGCCGATCCACACCAGCATGTGCAGCCAGCCGGAGCTTTCGCCAACCACGGTTTTCATGGCTTGGGGCAGGGGATCGTTGATGTTCGACAGGGTGCGCCAGTCGCCGACGCCACCGGCAAAGAACATCACGCCCATCGCCAGGATCACCAGGGTCAGGATGCCGCTGATGTAGGCCTTGGGAATCGTGCGTTTCGGGTCCTTGGCTTCTTCGGCGGCCATGGCCGCGCCTTCGATGGCCAGGAAGAACCAGATGGCGAAGGGAATTGCTGCAAACATGCCAGCGATGGCCGGTGCGCCGAACACATCGGAACCGGCCCAGCCGTTCAGGGCAAAGCTGCTGAAACTGAACGCCGGGGCCACGACGCCCATGAACACCAGCAGTTCGGCCACCGCCAGGACGCAAACAATCAGCTCGAACGTCGCGGCCAGCTTGACCCCGAGGATGTTCAGGCCCATGAACACGATATAGGCACCGACGGCTGCGTGTTTCGGGTCCAGGGCCGGGAACTGCACGTTCAGGTAGGCGCCGATCGCCAGGGCAATGGCTGGTGGGGCGAAGACGAATTCGATCAGTGTCGCCAGGCCGGCAATCAACCCGCCTTTCTCGCCGAAGGCGCGACGGCTGTAGGCAAACGGCCCGCCGGCATGGGGAATGGCGGTGGTCAGCTCGGTGAAGCTGAAAATGAAGCAGGTGTACATGGCCGCCACCATGAAGGACGTCACCAAAAAGCCCAGTGTCCCGGCCACGCCCCAGCCATAGCTCCAGCCGAAATACTCGCCGGAAATCACCAGGCCGACGGCAATACCCCATAAATGCAGGGTGCCCAGGGTGGGTTTGAGTTGTGTGTTCATCGGTGGCTCCCTTCGATCCATAGCAAAAGCGCTGGGGAGGGCAGTGCAGTGGGCGTGCCAGGGTTGCGGGGGCGGTCGTAATGGGTGAAATCGTGTCGTATCGGGGATGTTCCTTGCTTGATGTGCCCCTGTTGTGCGCCAGTTGGGGGCGTTGGCGCTGGTAATGCCGCCTTCGCGAGCAAGCCCGCTCCCACACTGGACTTGCGGTGAGCTCACACCGCGACCTCCTGTGGGAGCGGGCTTGTTCGCGAAGAGGCCCGCCCAGCCAATCATCCAGCCGATTTTTTTACAGATTCTTTATCCCCCAACCGATCTCTCGATCTCGTTCCTTTACAGCCTACCTGCCGACAATCACTCCACACACGGCACGACGCCGTACCACGGAGAAATCCCATGAATGTTCTGGACGGGGTGTCGCTGCTGCTGGCAGGGGCGCTGTTCATTTATCTGCTGGTTGCGCTGTTGCGCGCCGATCGGAACTAGGAGCGGCTATGCACGGTTATGACTACGGGCTGATCCTCGGCTTTTTCGCCCTGGTGCTGATTCCGGCACCGTTTCTGGGGCGTTTTTACTACCGGGTGATGGAGGGCCAGCGCACTTGGCTTTCGCCGATCCTCGGTCCGGTAGAGCGCGGTTGCTATCGCGTGGCCGGTGTCGATTCCACCGCTGAGCAGAGCTGGCAGAAATATACCCTGGCCTTGCTCGCGTTCAACCTGGCCGGTTTTCTGCTGTTGTTCGCCATCCTGCTGTTACAGGGACATTTGCCACTCAACACCGAACAAGTGCCAGGCATGGAATGGACCCAGGCCTTCAACACGGCGGTGAGTTTCACCACCAACACCAACTGGCAGTCCTACAGCGGTGAAGCGTCGTTGAGCTACCTGAGCCAGATGGTCGGCCTGACCGTGCAGAACTTTGTCAGCGCCGCAACGGGACTGGCCGTGCTGGTGGCGCTGTGTCGCGGTATCGGACGCAAGTCCGCCACGACGCTGGGTAACTTCTGGGTCGACATGACCCGCGCCACCCTCTATGGGCTGTTGCCGCTGTGCCTGCTGCTGGCATTGTTCCTGGTCTGGCAGGGCGTGCCGCAGACCTTTGCGCACTATGTGCACGGGGTCACGCTGCAGGGCGCCGACCAGGTCATCCCGCTGGGGCCGGCCGCCAGCCAGATCGCGATCAAGCAACTGGGTACCAACGGTGGCGGTTTCTTCGGCGTCAACTCGGCGCATCCGTTCGAAAACCCGACGGCCTGGAGCAACCTGTTCGAAGTCGCCTCGATCATCCTGATTCCCGCCGCGCTGGTGTTCACCTTCGGCCATTACGTCAAGGACTTGCGCCAGAGCCGGGCGATCATCGCCTGCATGCTTGCCTTGTTCCTGATTGGCGGTGCCACGTCGCTGTGGGCCGAATACCAGCCCAACCCTGCCTTGGACAATCCGGCCGTCGAGCAAACCGCGCCGCTGGAAGGCAAGGAAGCCCGCTTCGGCACCACGGCCACGGTGCTGTGGTCGGTGACCACCACGGCCGCGTCCAACGGCTCGGTCAACGCCATGCACGACAGCCTCAACCCGCTCAGTGGCATGGTGTCGCTGGTGAACATGATGGTCGGCGAGGTGATCTTCGGCGGCGTCGGGGCCGGGCTCTACGGGATGCTGTTGAACGTACTGATCGCCGTGTTCCTGGCCGGCTTGATGATCGGTCGCACCCCGGAATACCTGGGCAAGAAGCTGGGCGCCCGGGAGGTGCAACTGTTGGTGGCAACCCTGCTGGTGATGCCCGTGAGTGTGCTGGTGCTGGGTGCCGTCGCCGCGAGTCTGCCGGGGCCCGCCGCAGCGGTGAGCAACCCGGGTGCCCACGGTTTCAGCCAGTTGTTGTACGCCTACACCTCGGCGGGAGCGAACAACGGTTCGGCATTCGCCGGGTTCGGCGCCAACACACCTTTCCACAACCTGATGCTGGGCTTGGGCATGTTGATCGGCCGGTTCGGCTACATCCTGCCGGTGCTGGCGTTGGCCGGCAGCCTGGCCTTGAAGAAGACCGCGCCGATTGGCCAGAACAGCTTCCCCACCCACGGCCCGCTGTTCGTGACCTTGTTGACCGTGACCATTCTGCTGGTGGGCGGCTTGACCTTCCTGCCGACCCTGGCGCTGGGGCCGATTGCCGAACACCTGAGCATGGGCTTCTGAGGACCTGATGATGAATATGCCGATGAGCAAAACCGTCGCCGCCAAGGCACCGGAACAACCGAAGACCCACCTGTCGGCCCTTTGGCGGCCGGCGCTGGTGCAAGCCTTCGTCAAGCTCGATCCACGCCAGTTGCACCGCGCGCCGGTGATGCTGGTGGTGGAACTGACCGCGATCCTCACCACGGTGTTGTGCTTCATCCCCGACAGCGCCGTGCCGACGTTTGTGGCTGCGCAAATTGCGTTGTGGCTGTGGTTCACCGTGCTGTTCGCCAACTTCGCCGAAGCCTTGGCCGAAGGCCGCGGCAAGGCCCGGGCCGACAGCCTCAAGGCCGGCAGCGAAGGCCTCAACGCACGTCGCCAGACCGCCAGCGGCTTTGAAATTATCCCCGCCACCCGCCTGCGCAAAGGCGACGTGGTGCGCGTCGAGGCCGGCGACATGATCCCCGGCGACGGTGAAGTGATCGAAGGCATCGCCGCGGTCAACGAGGCGGCGATCACCGGCGAATCGGCACCGGTCATCCGCGAGTCCGGCGGCGATCGCTCGGCTGTCACCGGCAATACGCGGCTGGTCTCCGACTGGTTGCTGATACGCATCACCAGCAATCCCGGCGAGTCCACCCTGGACCGCATGATCGCCTTGGTCGAAGGTGCCAAGCGCCAGAAAACGCCGAACGAGGTGGCGCTGGATATCCTGTTGATCGGCCTGACGCTGATCTTCCTGTTGGTGGTGGTGACGCTGCAACCGTTCGCCCATTTCGCCAACGCCAACCTGCCGTTGGTGTTTCTGGTGGCGCTGTTGGTGACGTTGATTCCCACCACCATCGGCGGGCTGCTGTCGGCCATCGGCATCGCCGGGATGGATCGGCTGGTGCGCCTGAACGTGATCGCCAAATCCGGCCGTGCGGTGGAGGCGGCGGGGGACGTGCATGTGTTGATGCTGGACAAGACCGGCACCATCACCTTTGGCAATCGTCGCTGTACAGCGGTCTATGCCGCCCCCGGTGTGAGCGCCAAGGAACTGGCCGAAGGCGCGCTGTTCGCCTCGTTGGCTGACGACACCGCAGAGGGCAAGTCCATCGTCGAGTACCTGCGAGGTTTGCATCCACAGTCCGAGCCTGGCGTCGAAGCGCTGACGGCCGTGCCGTTCAGTGCGGAAACCCGTTTGTCCGGCGTCGACTATCAGGGCCGCATCTACCGCAAGGGCGCCGTGGATTCGTTGCTGGACTTCATCGGCCTTGCACGCAATGAGTTGCCGCAGGCATTGGCGCGGGAGGTCGACAAGATCGCCCAGAGTGGCGGCACCCCGCTGCTGGTGTGCGTGGACGGCAAGTTGCTCGGCGCGATCCATCTCAAGGACGTGGTCAAGCCGGGCATTCGCGAGCGCTTTGCCGAGCTGCGCAAGCTGGGAATCCGTACGGTGATGGTCACCGGCGACAACCCGTTGACCGCTGCGGCGATTGCCGCCGAGGCCGGTGTCGATGACGTGTTGGCGGAGGCCACGCCGGAGAAAAAACTGGCGCGTATCCGTCATGAGCAAAATGACGGTCGGCTGGTGGCCATGTGCGGCGACGGTGCCAACGACGCCCCGGCCCTGGCCCAGGCCGATGTCGGCATGGCGATGAACGACGGTACCCAGGCCGCGAGGGAAGCGGCCAACATGGTCGACCTCGACAGCGACCCGACCAAGTTGCTTGATGTGGTGCAGATCGGCAAGGAACTGCTGGTGACCCGTGGCGCACTGACCACCTTTTCCATCGCCAACGACATCGCCAAGTACTTCGCGATCCTGCCGGCGCTGTTCGCTTCGATTTATCCACAGCTCGGCGTGTTGAATGTGATGCACCTGAGCAGCCCCCAGAGCGCGATTGTGTCGGCCATCGTCTTCAACGCCTTGATCATCGTCGTGCTGATCCCCCTGGCCCTGCGTGGCGTGCGCGTGCAAGCGGCAAGTGCGGCGGCGCTGTTGCGACGCAATCTGCTGATCTATGGCCTGGGCGGGATCGTGGTGCCGTTCGTGGGGATCAAGGCGATCGATATGTTGCTGACGGCGTTGCACCTGGTTTGAGGTGTGGGTGCATGTAGCTACTGAACTTTGTGGCGAGGGGATTTATCCCCGCTGGGTTGCGGAGCAGCCCCCAGGCCTGATACCGCGGGGTGTCAGGCAAAACGACGGCGATTGTTTTGGGGTTGCTGCGCAACCCAGCGGGGATAAATCCCCTCGCCACAGATGTATTTTCAACTGAGGAATTGTTGAATGCTTACCTTCATTCGCCCGGCCTTGAGCCTGTTATTACTGATGACCCTGATCACCGGTGTCGCGTACCCGTTGGTGGTCACTGGCGTGGCGCAAGTCGCGTTTCCCGCCCAGGCCAACGGCAGCCTGGTCGTCGATGCCGACGGCAAGGTCCGTGGCTCGACGCTGATCGCCCAGGATTTCACCGGCGATGCGTGGTTTCATCCACGGCCGTCGGCCGGTGCCTTCGCCACGGTTGCCAGCGGCGCCAGCAACTTCTCTCCGAGCAATCCGGCTCTGGCCTCGCGGGTGATCGATGACGCCCAAAAACTCCAGGTGCCCGGCCAGGGCCCGGTGCCGCTGGCCTTGCTGACCACCTCCGCCAGCGGGCTGGATCCGCACTTGCCTGCGGCGGCGATTGCCTATCAACTGGCGCGTGTCGCCGCAGCGCGCAACCTGCCGGCCTCGACCTTGCAGCAACTGCTCGACGACAACACCGAGCAATCTTTGGTGGGCCCGCCAGTGGTGAATGTGCTGGCGCTGAACCTGGCGCTGGAAAAACTGTAGAACCTGTGGGAGCGCGCTCGCTCCCACAGGATGGCTGAACCTATTCGAAACAAGAGAATCCCCAGCATGAGCGACTCCGGCCGCGCCGACGCACTGTTAGCCAATCTGCCCCGTAACGATCGTGGCCGGCTCAAGGTCTTCCTGGGCGCGGCGCCCGGTGTCGGCAAGACCTACGCCATGCTGCAAGCGGCCCACAGCCAACTGCGTCAAGGCGTGAAAGTCGTCGCCGGCGTGGTGGAAACCCACGGTCGTGCCGAAACCGAAGCACTGCTCGGCGGTCTGGTGCAGCAACCGTTGGTGCGTTCGGAATATCGCGGCGTCATGCTCGAAGAAATGGATCTCGACGGCCTGCTCGCGGCCCGCCCGGCCCTGGTACTGGTGGACGAACTGGCCCACAGCAACGCCCCCGGCAGTCGTCATGCCAAACGCTGGCAAGACATTCAGGAACTGCTCGCCGCCGGCATCGATGTCTACACCACCGTCAATGTCCAGCACCTGGAAAGCCTCAACGACCAGGTGCGCGGCATCACCGGAGTGCAGGTGCGCGAGACGCTGCCGGACTGGGTCTTGCAGGAAGCCGATGAACTGCTGTTGATCGACCTGCCATCGCGCGAGCTGCTGGAGCGCCTGCGTGATGGCAAGGTCTATGTGCCGGAGCAGGCGCGAGCGGCGATCGATGCGTTTTTCACCCAGACCAACCTGACCGCGTTGCGTGAGCTGGCCATGCAGACCGCCGCCGCCCAGGTGGACAACGATTTGGCCCAGGGTTATCGGCAACTGGGCCAGGCCGCGCCGGCGGTGCGCGGACGCTTGCTGGTGGGGGTAGGCGCCGACGTGCAGGCCGAGCGTCTGGTGCGCCACGCCAGCCGCGTCGCCCAGCGCCGGCATCTGCCGTGGAGCCTGGTCCACGTAGACAGTGGCGTCGCGCACGACGAGTCATCGCGACAGTATCTGCAAAATGCCCAGCAGTTGGCTGAACGTCTCGGCGGCGAAGTGGTGCTGTTGCGGGCCGGCGAAGTCGCCAAGACCTTGATCCAGCACGCCACCGAACGTCGCGCCACGCTACTGTTGGTGGGCCAGTCCCGGCCGCGTTTGCGGCGACGGTTGTTCGGCGGTGGCTTGGCTTCACGCTTGCTGCGCGATGCCCGGGGACTGGAAATCAACGTGCTGGACAGCGATGAACAGCCCCGTCCCGCCCGCGTGCGTTCGAACGCCGTCCAGACTGGGTTCGACTATGCGCTGGCGTTGATGGCGACCGTGGCGGCCAGCGCGTTGGCCTGGGGTATTTCAGGGTGGCTGGCGCTGCCCAATATCTCCCTGGTTTTCCTCATGGCAGTGTTGCTGGTGGCGGTACGCAGCAGCCTCGGTCCGGCGCTGGCCTGCGCGGCGCTGTCGTTCCTGGCCTATGACTTCCTATTCATCCCGCCGAATTTTTCCTTCACCATCCAGCGCGAAGAAGACGTGCTGACCCTGGTGTTTTTCCTGCTGATGGCGGCCCTGACCGGCAATCTGGCGGCCCGTCAGCGCCGACAATTGCAAGCCTTGCGCGACACCCAGCAGGAAACCGGCGAACTGCTCGACCTGTCGCGCAAACTCACTGCCGCCACCGACCGCCAGGCGGTGATCAGCGCCGCCGCGCAGCACCTCAACGGCCTGCACGACTTGCAGCTTTGCCTGCTCAATCGCGACGGCCAGCACGATTGGAAGGTCGAGACGGGCGAGCCGTTGACATTCACCGAGGCCGAACGTGCGGCGGCCGATTGGGCTTGGCAGCATGACCAGCCCGCCGGTGCCGGCACCGGGACGTTGCCATCCGGACGCTGGTGGTGGTGGCCGCTGTCGGCGGAAGGCGGGCCACTGGGGTTGCTGGGTGTGTGCCCGAACGAAGGCAAGCCGCTGAGCGGTCAGCGTCGGCGTTTACTGGCGGCGCTCAGTCAACCCTTGGCCCAGGCGTTGGCCCGGGCGCAACTGGCCCAGGACCTGGAAGCGGCGCGCCTGCACGGTGAAACCGAGCAATTGCGCAGCGCCTTGCTGGCTTCGGTGTCCCATGACTTGCGCACGCCGCTGACGTCCATGCGCGGCAGCATCGACAGCCTGTTGGCGCTGGGGGAGGCGATCCCTCTGGCCGATCGCCGTGAACTGCTCGAAGGCACCCGCGATGAGGCCGAGCGGCTGGATCGCTACATCCAGAACCTGCTGGACATGACCCGTCTTGGCCACGGCGCTCTGAAGCTGGCGCGAGACTGGGTGTCGCCAGCCGATATCGTCGGCAGCGCGCTGAACCGCCTGCGGGCGGTGTTGGCACCGCTGGCGCTCAGTGTCGAGGTGCCCGCTGAATTGCCCTTGCTGTATGTCCATGCGGCGTTGATCGAACAGGCCCTGGTAAACGTGCTGGAGAACGCTGCGCGATTCTCACCCGTTCACGGGCGACTGCTGCTGAGCGCCGGCGTGACCGACAGCGAAGTGTTTTTTGCGGTGGCTGACGAGGGGCCTGGGATCCCTGAGCAAGAGCGAGAGAACATCTTCGACATGTTCTATACCGCCGCGCGCGGCGATCGGGGCGGGCAGGGCACGGGGTTGGGATTGGCCATCTGCCAGGGCATGGTCGGTGCCCATGGCGGGCGAATCAGCGTGGCCGATGGTCTCGACGGGCGCGGCACCTGCATCGCGTTGCACCTGCCCTTACAGGTGCAACCGGGCATGGACGATGAAGCTTGAGCGGCGCTGGGTTACTCTCGTCTTATCTGCTTGCCCTTTCACCTGATTGCAACGAACGAGCGCCATGAGCCAGACCGCGACCCTTTTGGTCATCGATGACGAACCGCAGATCCGCAAATTCCTGCGCATCAGCCTGAGTTCCCAAGGTTACAAGGTGCTGGAAGCCGGCACCGGCTCCGAAGGGCTGGCCCAAGCGGCGCTGAACAAGCCCGATCTGCTGGTGCTCGACCTGGGCCTGCCGGACATGGACGGCCAACAGGTGTTGCGCGAGTTTCGCCAATGGTCGACGGTGCCGGTGCTGGTGCTCTCGGTGCGGGCCAGCGAAGCGCAGAAGGTCGAGGCGTTGGACAATGGTGCCAACGATTACGTGACCAAGCCGTTCGGCATCCAGGAGTTTCTCGCCCGCATCCGCGCCTTGTTGCGCCAGGCCCCGGCTGGCGAGCCGCAGGAAGCCGCGCTGAAGTTCGGCCCGCTGACGGTGGACCTGGCGTATCGACGCGTGCTGCTGGACGGCTGCGAAGTGTCCCTGACTCGCAAGGAGTACGCCGTGCTGGCGCAACTGGCGCGGCACCCGGGGCGGGTCATTACCCAGCAGCAACTGCTCAAGGACATCTGGGGCCCGACCCACACCGAAGACAGTCACTACCTGCGGATCGTGGTCGGCCACCTGCGCCAGAAACTGGCCGACGACCCGACCCGACCGCGATTCATTGTGACCGAGGCGGGGGTGGGGTATCGGTTGTTGGGGGAGGGTGCTGTTTAGCCAAAAAGCTTCAAGCCAAAGCATTACTGTTGTGGCGAGGGGATTTATCCCCGCTGGGCTGCGAAGCTGCCCCAAAAAGTTTCAGACATGATTTTTTCCTGATACACCGAGTGTTCAGGTTTTAGGGCTGCTTCGCAGCCCAGCGGGGATAAATCCCCTCGCCACAGGAGGCTGCGATCACATTCAGTTCTGGTCACTCTCATACCGATCCAAAGTATCGCTGGCAATCTCCCGCCCCAGTGCGATCAACTCCGGTGCCTTGTAGAACTCGAAGAACCGGCACACCCGTTTCGGCACGTTGATCAGCACGTCCGGCGGGTAACCGGCGATCTTGTACTGGGCCAGCGAGGTCTGCATCACTTCGAAGCTCTGGTTGATCAAGTCCAGCAACGAGGCCGGGCCGACGTTGTCGATGATGAACGAACCGGTGGCGGATTTCGGTGCGCCTTCGTTCTCTGGCGCGGCGGCCGGTTGTTGGCCTTCGGGCTCGGCCGAGTCGATCCACGGATTGATGTCAGCGGCTTCGGCCTTCAAGGCTTCCTGCTCCAGCAGCAACAGCTGCTCGGCCTGCTTGCGGCGAAACGGCAGGCGCGATCCCAGGGAGCTGACCAGGGTGTCGAAGCGCCGCCGGAACGCGGCGGGGCGCGGGATTACCGGTAACCGATATTGTTTCTGGTTGGTGGCGTTGAGGTTGACCGCGATGATCAGGTCGCAGTGGCTTGATACCACTGGCACGATCGGCAATGGGTTGAGCAGGCCGCCATCCACCAACATGCGGTTGCCTTGCATCACCGGCGTGAACAGGCTGGGAATCGCCGCCGAGGCGCGCATTGCCTGATGCAGGCAACCTTCCTGGAACCAGATTTCCTGCTGGTTGGTCAGGTCGGTCGCGACGGCGGTGTAGGGGATACGCAATTGTTCAATGTTGATTTCGCCGACGATCTTGCGGATCTGCCCGAAGACCTTTTCGCCACGGATCGCCCCCAGGCGAAAACTGACGTCTACCAGGCGCAGGACGTCCAGATAATCCAGGCTTTCAATCCAGTTGCGGTACTCCTCAAGCTTGCCCGCCGCATAGATCCCACCCACGACCGCGCCCATGGAACAACCGGCGATGCAGGCAATCTCGTAGCCACGTCGTTCGATTTCTTCGATCACCCCGATATGGGCATAGCCCCGGGCGCCACCCGAACCCAATACCAATGCGACACGTTTTGTCATGACCCGGCCTCTTGTCAAACAGATTTCAACAATGCACCCATCGACGACTTGGCTCAATCGTTGTGGCGCACGCGTCGTTTTTTGACACGCCGTGACGGCATTTGCGTATGCTCGCTCACACTTGAATTTACGCGGTCAAGCAAGGCACTTTTCGCCGTTGCCACCGTCTTAATAGCACGACTGTTGACCTGACTTGAGGTGTTATTGATGAAAGCCCGGATCCGCCTGCCCTTGGTGGCTTCTTTGATGGTTTTGGCCCTGGCCGGTTGCGCAGGCAAAACCGCTTACCGCGACAGTTGTGGCAGCCAGCTCGACAGCGCCTGGCATGAACTGGACCTGGCCAAGGCCGAAGGTTTTGCCGGCACCGTCAGCTACTCCAAGGCCCTGTCCCTGTTGACGGGTGCCAAGACCCAGCAGCAATTCGAAGCGTTCGAAGGCTGTGCCAAGAAAGCCGAGAAGGCGCGCTTCTACATTCGTGAGTCCCGCGCAGGACGATAACGGCAGCGACAAGCCATGAACTGCAAGCTACAAGTGAAGGGCGCACACCGCTCCTCTCTTGAAGCTTGCAGCTCGACGCTTGAAGCTGCGTACGGAGTACGCCCCCCATGATCGATCGGCTGGTGGCCCGGATACTGGGCCTGGAAGTCCGCCTGTTGGCCTGTCAGGCCCGCTTGAATGCCCATACCGACAGCGAAGCGCTGCATGACCTGCGGACCACGGTACGCCGTTTGCGCAGCCTGCTTCGTCCATTGCGTGGTTTGCCCGGCGTCGAACAGCTGGAAACGGCTGCTTCGGCGGTCGGCAGCCTGACCACGCCATTGCGCGACCGGGAAGTGTTGGCCGCCTACCTGGAACAGCATGGCCAGGCCGAGGCGGCGCGGCGACGCCAGGTGCAAATGGCCGAGGCTTATCCCGCCGTGGCCGCGAGTGTTGAACTGGCGCAGTTGCTGATGATCCTCGATGCCTTCCCGCGCTTCATTCGTGCCGCCCAGCGCGAGGGGTTGCTGAAGGGCTTGCGCAAACGCATCGAAAAGCGCTTGGACAAACAGTGGAAGAAACTCGGCGAAGCCCTGCGCGATCCGGCCCATGACCGCCATCGATTGCGCCTGCTGATCAAGCGCGTGCGCTATGCCATCGAAGCCTACCCTGAACTCGATCGCCTGCCTGAAGCGGCCATGCCCCGGCTCAAATCCGCCCAGGCCGCACTGGGCGACTGGCACGATTGCTGGCAGTGGCTGGCCAGGGCCAAGGAAGAAACCGATCTGCACGCTTGTGTGCCCACCTGGCACGCAGCGATGGAAAAGGCCGAGGCCAAGTCCGACAAGGTGCTCGACAAGCTGATTGCCAGTTGCTTCGAAAAATCCTGAACCCACCCCATTTCCCCTTGTGGGAGCGAGCTTGCTCGCGATGGCGGTGGGTCAGTTTGCATACAGGTTGACTGATACGCCGCCATCGCGAGCAAGCTCGCTCCCACAGTGGGTTGGGGTGGATTCAGGATCCTCGGCTTTTCTGTCAGTCTCTTTGGCCGGAATGAGCCCTGTGCCGCCAGCCCGGGCTGGTTAAGATCCCTTCATCCTTTTCCCTGTTTTCGAGGTCGTCATGCGCTTTTCCGATTTGATCGATGCCGTGCGCCGGCAGCCAGGTGCGGTGAGCATTGCGCCTGAATGGGGCCAGGGGCGGGCCAGTTTTGGCGGGTTGGTGGCGGCGCTGCAATATGAGGCGATGCGTGCCCAAGTGCCTGCGGATCGCCCGGTGCGCTCGCTGGCGATCACCTTTGTCGGCCCGGTCGAACCCGATGTGCCTGTCAGTTTCGAAGTCGACGTATTGCGTGAAGGCAAGGCAGTGAGCCAGGTGCTGGGGCGCGCGGTGCAGAACGGCCAGGTGGTGACCGTGGTGCAAGGCAGTTTCGGCGCATCGCGCTCATCCGTGGTGGCGGTGCAGGCCGATCCCGCGCCAGAATTCAAAAGCGTGGAGCAATGCCAGGAACTGCCTTATGTCAAAGGCGCTACGCCGGAATTCATGCGTCACCTGGCGATGCGCTGGAGCGTTGGCGGCTTGCCATTCAGCGGCAACAAGTCCCGGAGCATGGGCGGCTGGGTGCGCTTGCGCGGTGATGTGCAGGAGGAGCCGCTGAACGAAAGCCATATCCTGGCCTTGGTGGATGCCTGGCCGCCAGCCTTGTTGCCGCACCTTTCGCAAATGGCCCCAGGCAGCACGCTCACGTGGACCATCGAGTTCGTCCAGCCGCTGCTGGAGCTCACGACACTGGACTGGTGCAAGTACCTGGCCGAGATCGAACATGCCCAGGACGGCTACGGCCATGTCGCCGCGAAGTTCTGGAGCGCCGATGGCCGCTTGATCGCCCTGAGCCGGCAGACGGTCACGATCTTTGGCTAAGGCGGCTCCGATCAAGACTTGCTTCGGTCAAGGCTTGCGGTTGTGATGGTGGCGTTCCCGCCAGGCGCGCCACCAGCCACCGCTGAGAAAGAACCGCGGAAAAGTCAGGAACTGTTCCACCAGCAGGCGTGACACGGCATCCTTGCGATCGCTGAACGGCTCGGAGGCCTGGGTCTCCAGGCTGTGTCCGTGACGTTGCAAGCCGAGTGCCGCAAGCAGACCGATGATGCCGATGGCGACATCGCCCAGGCTCAAGCTGAACACCCCCGACACAATCAGCAGAAAAGCGATGATGAACAGCGGCACGGCAATCAGGTGCAACACCAGGTTGGTGGGGTGGCGATGATTGTCTGGGTAGGCGCGCCATTGCCAGGCCGGAAGATTGGGGTGACGTTTGCCCATGATGCTGTTCCTCGATTCGTGTGCACTTATGTTTGAAGAATAGGTGCCTACCAGGGTGCCTGCGAATCGAGGTTGGTTATCGGGGCGATAGAGTTTCAAAGGTTACATTTGAGTTGACTGTACTGGCCTCTTCGCGAGCAAGCTCGCTCCCACATTGGATCGAGTTGGACACAAAAGTTTGTGAACCCGACAGACCCCATGTTGGAGCGAGCTTGCTCGCGAAGGCGTCTTCAAAGCTTGAGCTGCCCGATCGCCTTGCTCAACTCGCCCGCCAACGTCGCCAGTTCATGGCTGGTGGTGGCTGAGTCGACGGTTTGGCGCACGGTGTTTTCGGTCACGTCGCGAATACTCACCACCGCCCGGTTCATTTCCTCGGCGACATGGCTTTGCTGTTCGGCCGCGACAGCGATCTGGGTGTTGCTCTCGCGCATTTGCGCCACCGCAGCGGTGATCTGTGCCAACGCATCGCCGGCCTCGCGGGCCTGTTGCACGCAATCGTCAGCCTTGAGCGAGCTCTCCTGCATGAAGTCCACCGCGTCTCGGGTCCCGGCCTGCAGGGCCGAAACCATGGTGGTGATTTCATCCGTGGAGGTCTGTACCCGCTTGGCCAGGTTGCGCACCTCGTCGGCCACCACGGCAAAGCCTCGGCCCATTTCTCCGGCCCGCGCCGCTTCGATGGCCGCGTTCAGGGCCAGCAGATTGGTTTGTTCGGCGATGCTGTGGATCACACTGACCACGCCATTGATCTTCTGGCTGTCTTCGGCCAGGCGCTGGATCATTTCGGCGGTCTGCTGCACACCCGAAGACAACCCGGTGATCGACTGTTGCACCCGGGCGACCACGTCGTGACCGTTGCCGGCCAGGGTGTCGGCGGTTTTCGACAGATCGCGGGTGGCGCCGGCATGCTGGGCGATGTGATAAACCGTGGCGGACATTTCGTTGATCGCCGTGGCTGCCTGATCGGTTTCGCTTTGCTGGCCGAGCATGCCGTGGCGAACATCGTTCATGCTCGACGCCAGGCGCGCGGCACCACTGTCCAACTGCCGGGCGGTGCTGGCAACGGTGTCGACCACCCGTTGATAACCGGCCTGCATGGCGTTGAACGCCGCCGCCATCTGGCCCACTTCGTCCTCGCAGGCCAGGGGCACGCGGGCGGACAGGTCGCCGGTTTTTTCCACGTGCAGCATCACGTCTTTGAGTGTGTTGAGCTGGCTGAGCAAAAAACGGATCAACAACTGCGAAGCGCCGAGCATCGCCAGCATCAACACGAACACGGCTGCTGCGTATTGACTGAAGCGTTCACTGAACACTTGGCTCAGGCTCACACCTTGGGCCAACACGGCGAGTCGTTGGCTTTCACCTCGATGGATCACTTGGGCGCCCAGCAGCGGGTCGTCGCCAAACAGCAGCGCGGTATCGAGTTCGACCCAGCCGTTGGCCTGGGCCAGCGAAGGCAACGGTTGTTCGTTGAGAACGGGGACCTGGTCGCGCGGGAATGCCAGGAGATAGTCGACCTTGGGCAAGGGCGTTCCGGCAGGCCAGGCATCCAGCAGGTGCGCCTGGGCCTGGGCGTTCGCCTGGGCCGCGTGGTTACGCGCCTGCTGTTCGAGGTGCACCGCGTAGAGCACCAGCAGCAAGGTGGTGACAAAGGCGACCGCATTGACCGCCCAGAATTTGTATTTCAGCGAGATATTGCTAAGCCAGGCACCCATGGAAGGTCTTCTCTGATAGCGGAAACAGCATTGGCAAGGTGCCATTATTCTGCCGCTACTCAGGTGACGGGATTTTGATATGGGTCAACAGGCAGCGAAGTCCCTGGGTCTTGATGTGGGCCAACAGACAACGAAGTCCTCTTGTGGGAGCGAGCTTGCTCGCGATAGCGGTGTGTCAGTCAGCCAATGTGCAGGCTGGTGCGCCACTATCGCGAGCAAGGATTTGCAGGGTTCACGAGATCGTGGGTAACCCAAAGAACGCCCGGGCGCAGGCGGTGCTGTGGGCCGCCAGGTCTTCCTGGGTTTCGCCCCGGTGCAAGGCTACTTCGCGCAGGACCTCCGTCAGGTAGGCCGGTTCGTTGCGACCATTCTTGGGTTTGGGCCGCAGCGTGCGGGGCAGCAGGTACGGCGCGTCGCTTTCGAGCATCAGCCGACCGCGGGGAATTTCGCGCACCAACGGGTGCAGGTGCGTGCCCCGGCGTTCGTCACAGATCCAGCCAGTGATGCCGATGTGCAGGTCCAGGTCGAGATAGCTGAACAACGCCTTCTTTTCACCGGTAAAGCAATGCACCACGGCTGCCGGCAACTGATCGCGAAAATCCCGGAGGATGTCCAGCAAGCGCTGATCGGCATCGCGTTCATGCAGGAACACCGGCAATTGCAATTGGACCGCCAAGGCGAGGTGTTCTTCCAGGACCTTTTCCTGTTGTGGTCGGGGGGAGAAGTCTCGGTTGAAGTCCAGCCCGCATTCGCCCACCGCGCGCACGCGGCTGTACATCAGCAGATCCTTGAGGTGCCGGGCGCTGTCGGCGGTCCAGTCGCTGGCGCTGTGGGGGTGAATGCCGGCGGTGGAAAACAGCCGCTCGCCCGTTTCGTCGAGGTGTTGGCACAGCTCCAGAGCCTGTTCGCTGCCCTCGATACTGGTGCCGGTCAAGACCAGTTGGCAGACCCCGGATTCATGGGCGCGCTCGAGCACCGCCTGATGTTTGTCGGCGAAACTGGGGTTGGTCAGGTTGACGCCGATATCGATGAGTTGCATGGTGCTACCTCGGCCCAAAGGCTGGAAAGCATATCAGAGCTGTAGATTTATAAGAAAAGCCAAGAACTACAACGAGTTGAGGCTGTCTGTTAAGGCCGCGAGACACATCGGGTTGGTATAAAAGCCATCACTGTGCCAGTCTTCCGCACTTTTTCAGCGCCCCAGGCGCTCTGTTTCTGTCGACTCAGCCTCGTTTTTTCAAGGGAGGCGGTCCGCAGTATTCCTTCCGGAGAGTGGATGACACGTCCCCAGGTATTGCTACTGTTGTGTTGTTCGCTGTTGTTGCCAATGCCGGCCGAGGCGCGGCTGCCCGGGCCGGTGCAGGCGGTGGCGCCGGGCACGGTGCGCGACCTGGCGCAAATCCGCAGCAGCCGTGTGTTGAAGGTTTTGGTCAACCAGAGCCGCAACAGCTCCGGTGAAGTCCAGGGCCAACCCATTGGCGTCGAATACCATCGGCTGCGAGCCTTCGAGCAATACCTCAACGGCCACGCCCGGGATGGCCAGGAAATCACCCTCAAGATCATCCCCATGGCCAAGGACCAACTGCTCGGCGCTTTACAGCGCGGGGAGGGCGATCTGGTAGCACCGGGTGAGTTGCTCGAACTGCAGGCCGGCCATGCGGTCAGCGCCAGTGATCCGATCCGTACCGACGTGCCGTTGCTGCTGGTGGGTATCAAGGGCGAGAAGCGCTACACCCGTGTGGAGCAACTTTCCGGCAAGACCCTGGCCCTGCCCAACGGCAGCGCTGCGGGGGACTCGGTGAGCCAGATCAACCAGAAACTGGCGCTGCTCAAACTGCCGCCGGTGAAGGTTGAATGGGTCGATCCCACCTTAGCTGTGGAGGATGTCCTGGAAATGGTCCAGGGTGGGATTTTCCATTTGACCATCGTCGAGCAGCCCATCGCCGAGCGCTGGAGCAAGATCCTGCCCAAGTTGCGCTTCGACCGGCAGGTGCTGATCGGCGAGCCGAGTGACGAGTATTGGTTCGTTCGCCGTGACGCCGCCATGCTGCGGGCGAGTATCGACCGCTTCCTGGCGACCTACAAGGTGCCCGCCAACGAGGACGCGGCATTCCTGCGCATCTACCGGCGCTTGTACCAGGTCCACTATCCGCTGGCCCGGGCTGATCGCCAGCGTCTGGAAAAACTGCGCCCGGTGCTGCAAAAACATGCCGATGCCCAAGGCATGGACTGGCTCAACCTGGCGGCCCTGGCCTTCAAGGAATCAGCCCTGCAACCTAACGCCCGCAGCGGCACAGGCCCCACCGGCCTGATGCAGATCACCCCATCGGCGGCTCAGCGGGTCGGCGTCGATAACATCCAGAACCTGGACGCCAATGTGCAGGCTGGCGCCAAGTACTTGGCCCTCATCCGCCGCAAGTTCTTTGCCAGCCCCAAGCTCAACGAGCGCGAGCGCATGGCCTTCGTCCTGGCCGCCTACAACATGGGCCCCGAGCGCGTCCAAGGTATGCGAGCCGAGGCCCGACGGCGTGGACTGAACCCCAACCAGTGGTTTTTCCAGGTCGAGCGCATTGCCATGGAGCAGGTGGGAATGGGCGCCGTCAGCTACGTTAATAGTGTCAATAAGTACTACTTGGCGTTTGATCGTGAGCGTGAGTCGCTGGAACCTGGAGAGCAAAAGGTCGCCCAGCGGAAATAATCGATGGATTCGATTTGTATCTCGCATTTTTTACGCTTTTTGTACAAGTTTTTTTGATTAATATAGCAACCAACAACCACACACCTAGGGATGAACCCGCATGAGCTCGTTGATCAATAAAGTCTTGTCTACCCGCGCTGGCTACGGCCTGACTGTCCTGCGCATCGCCGTTGGTGTCATATTCGCTGCCCACGGCTCGCAGAAACTCTTCGGCCTGTTCGGTGGCTACGGCCTTGCAGGCACGGCGCAGTGGATGGAAAGCATCGGCCTGACCCCGGGCTACGTGATGGCGACACTGGCGGGCGGTACCGAGTTTTTTGCCGGGCTGGCGCTGATCATCGGCCTGCTGGCGCGTCCTGCTGCACTGGGCCTGGCCTTCCTGTCGCTGGTGGCGATTTTCTCCGTGCACATCGGTAACGGCTTGTTCATGGCCAACAACGGTTATGAGTTTGCCTTGGCGTTGCTGGCGGGCAGTATTGCCGTGCTGATCGAAGGTGCGGGCAAGCTATCGGTCGATCGCGCCATCGCGGGTTGATTGCTCGATTTGAATTCGAGGCCCGTCTTGTACGGGCCTTTTCATGGGAAGTGATTCTTGACACTGGCCGGTCAGCTTCTCTAGGATGCCGCTCATGCGCCGATTTAAACAGCTACTTGCGGGGCGCCAGGTGACTCGATCCAGTCGCCGATAGAAGCCGAAGACGAGGCTTCGAAATACCGCTAAAGCGCTGGTTCGGTGTTGCCTCTCACCTGCCATGCAGACTTTTGAGGCAGAGACACGACACGATGAACGCACCCAGCCCCCTAGTACGTCTTGCGCCGATCACGGCGAACCTTGTGCAACGCAACCCGAAAATTCTCCTGGGCGGCACTCACCAGCCAACGCTCTTGCGCTATCTCGACGGCTGGCCGCGTCGTAACCATGGGCCCGCGGCTTTCCTGATCCAGTTTGTCGAAGACGGCGAGTCACTGGCGCGGTTCGCCAATGACAGTTTCGACCTGGCCGTCATCCAGTCCCCCAGTGCGGCGGACGCTCCTCAAATGATCCGGCAGTTGACCCGTGTCGCCCGGCAGGGATTGATCACGCGTCGCTGAGGCGAGGATTACGGATACGCGATGTCCACGATGTAGACCCGTTTTTCGCCGGTAGGCGTCTGGACGCTGACCTCGGCATCCAGGGCCTTGCCGATCAGGGCTCGTGCCAACGGTGAGTCGATACTGATCAGGTTCTGTTTCAGGTCCAGCTCGTCCGGGCCGACGATGCGATAGCGTGATTCCTTGCCGTCCTCATCTTCGACCGTCACCCAGGCGCCGAAATACACCTTGTTCGGATCGCTGGGTTTTTCACTGACCACTTTGAGCGCTTCAAGGCGCTTGGTGAGGAAGCGCACGCGACTGTCGATTTCCCGTAGCATTTTCTTGCCGTAGGTGTATTCGGCGTTTTCCGAACGATCACCCTGGGCCGCCGCCTCGCTGACCGCCTGGGTCACCTGTGGACGGCGCACATGCCATAGCTCATGGAATTCAGCGCGCATCCGCGCTTCACCCTCGGGGGTGATCAGCGCGGTGCCGGCGGTGCGGGGTGGGCGATAACGGCTCATGGCAACTTCTTGTAATAGCGAAACCGGGAGTCTATCAACCCTCGCGCAATACTGTCAGCGGGCTGGCATTGAGCGCTCGACGGGTGCCGAACACACCGGCCGCGCCGATCAACAAGGCCCCCAGCAGCGGCAATGCCAACAGCCAAGGATGCGGATGCCAGGGCAGGTCGAAGGCGTACCGGTAAAGCACCAGGCTCACCAGTTCCGAACCCAGGGCCGCGAGCAGGCCACTGACCGCGCCCAGCAGGCCGAACTCGATGCGCCGGGCCTTGACCAGCAGGGGCCGTTCGGCGCCGAGTGCGCGCAATAGCGCGCCTTGGCGAATGCGCTCGTCGAGGGTCGCCTGCAGGCCGGAAAACAGCACCGCCATCCCCGCTGCCAGCACGAACAGCAACACATACTCCACCGCCAGGGTCACCTGGGCCAGGATGCTGCGCAGTTGCTCGAGCAGGGCCTCGACTTGCAGGATCGTCACCGCCGGAAAGGCCCGGGACAGGTCGACGATCTGTTGGTCGTGGCCCGACGCCAGGTAGAAGCTGGTGAGATAGGTCGCTGGCAGATCCTTCAATGTGCCGGGCTGGAAGATCATGAAGAAGTTGGGCTGGAAATTGTCCCAGTTGATCTCCCTCAGGCTGGTGACCTTCGCTTCACGATTGACGCCGCCCACGCTGAATACCAGGCGGTCGCCCAGCTTGATCTTGAGGTTCTCGGCCACTTTGCCTTCCACCGAAACCCCCGGGATATCGTCCGGTGGCTGCTGCGGCCACCAGGTCCCTGCGGTGACAACGTTGCCCGCCGGCAGGTCGGCAGCCCAGGTCAGGCTCAGGTCACGTTGCAGCGCCCGGTCACCCGCCGAGTCCTTGGTGACGAACTCCGTGGCCGGCTCGCCATTGATGCTGATGAGGCGACCGGGGACCACGGGGTAGAGCGGGGCAGATTGTGCGGACAATTCCAGCAGTTTGTCGGTGAAGGCCTGTTTGTCGTTGGGCAGGATATTCAGGGCGAAATAGTTCGGCGCGTTTTTCGGCAACTGGTTTTGCCAGGTGTCCAGCAATTCACCGCGCAGCAATGCGATCAACGCCATGGACAGCAGGATCAGGCCAAACGCCAAGGCCTGGCCGGCCGCCGCCAAGGGATGACGCAGCAATTGGCCGAGGCCCAGTCGCCAGGGCAGGGATGCGCGGGCCAGCAGGCGACGCAGGCTCTGGAGCAGCAGCAACAACAAGCCGCCGAGCACCAGGGCGGCAACGACGCCACCGCCCAGCAGTGCGAAGGTGAGGACCAAGTCCAGGCTCAGGCGCCACATGATCAGGCCCAGGGCACCCAGCGCGGCACCGTAGATCACCCAGGAGCTGGAGGGGATCGGCAGCATATCCCGGCGCAGCACCCGCAACGGTGGTACCCGGCCCAGTGCAGCCAATGGCGGCAGGGCGAACCCCGCCAGGGCCACCAGCCCGGTACCGATCCCGGCGACTGCTGGCAGCAGGCCACCCGGCGGAACGGTGGTGGGCAGCAGGTCGTGCAGCAAGGCGAACAGGCCCAGTTGGGCGATCCAGCCGAGCAAGGCGCCACTGATGCTGGCGAGCAGGCCCAGCACCGTCAATTGCAGGCTGAACAGCACCATGGTTTCCCGGCGTGACAGGCCCAGGCAACGCAGCAGTGCACTGGCATCGAAACGTCGGGTGGCAAAGCGGTTGGCCGAGAGCGCGACGGCGACTCCGGACAGCAACACGGCCACCAGGCTGGCCATGTTCAGGTAGCGCTCGGCCTTGCCCAGGGCACCACCGATCTGCCGGTTGCCGTCGCGGGCATCCTGCAGGCGCTGGTTGGCTTCAAGGCCAGGCTTGACCAGGTCGCGGTAGGTTTGCAGCGCCGATGCCGGGCCGCGCCACAGGTCGCGATAGCTGACACGGCTGCCCGGCTGGACCACGCCGGTGGCCTCCAGGTCTTTGAGGTTGATCAGCACTCGCGGGGTGAGGCTGTAGAAATTGCCGGCGCGATCCGGTTCATAGGTCAGCACTCGGGCCAACCGCAGGGTTTGGTTGCCAACGTCGATGCTGTCGCCGATCTTCAGGTCCAGTGCCGTCAGCAGCCGTGCTTCGACCCAGGCCTCGCCAGGGTTCGGGCGTCCGCCGGTTTCTTCCGGGGCAAACGGGGTGGGGCTGCTTTTCAGTTCGCCGCGCAATGGGTAGCTGTCATCGGCCGCCTTGACGCTGGAGAGCTGGATGCCATTGTCGGTGGCCACGACACTGGAGAACTCCACGACCCGGGCGTGTTCCAGCCCCAGGTCGGTGCCGCTGCGGATCTGCTCCGGGCGGGCGGGGGAACTGCCTTCGAGCAGCAGGTCGGCACCGAGGAACTCGGTGGCGCGCATCATCATCGCGCCGTTGAGGCGGGCACCGAAGTAACCGATGGCGGTACTGGCCGCCACCGCCACCAGCAGGGCGAAGAACAACACCCGCAACTCACCGGCGCGGGCATCGCGAAGCAATTGACGGACAGCGAGACTGAACAGGCGCAACAGCGGCAAGCGTGCCATCAAGGCTCCAGAGGGGCGACCATCTCGCCGGCTTCAAGTCGGATCAGGCGCCGGCAGCGATGGGCCAGGCGTTCATCATGGGTCACCAGCACCAGGGTCGTGCCGCGTTCCTTGTTCAATTCGAACAGCAGGTCGCTGATGCGCTCGCCGGTGTGGCTGTCGAGGTTGCCGGTGGGTTCGTCGGCAAACAGCACGTCGGGTTCGGCGGCAAAGGCGCGGGCAATCGCCACGCGTTGCTGTTCGCCGCCGGAGAGCTGGCGCGGCGAGTGAGTCAGGCGCTGGCCCAGGCCGACGCGCTGCAACAGTTGCGTGGCGCGTTCGCGGGCATCCTTGCGCCCGTCCAGTTCCAGCGGCAGCATGACGTTTTCCAGTGCATTGAGGCTGTCGAGCAACTGGAACGACTGGAAGACGAAACCGACGTGCTCGGCGCGGATCCGCGCACGCTGGTCTTCATCCAGTGTGCTGAGGGCCCGGCCGGCGAGCGTCACCTCGCCGCTGCTGGGCAGGTCGAGGCCGGCCAGCAGGCCCAGGAGGGTGGATTTGCCGGAACCGGACGCGCCGACGATGGCCAGGCTATCGCCTTTGTTCAGTTCCAGGCTGAGTTCGTGCAGGATGGTCAGTTCACCTTCCGCGCTGGAGACCACTTTGCTAAGGTCCGTCGCGGTGAGAATGCTTGAGCCCATGGAGAATCCGATGCGTGTGTGGTTTTTGAGTGCCGGCCTGGCCTTGATGTGCATGGCCCAGAACGCAGCGGCGGGTACAGTCCTGATCGTTGGCGATAGTATCAGCGCGGCTTTCGGCCTGGATACCCGGCAAGGGTGGGTGTCGTTGCTCGAACAACGGCTCAAGGCCGAGGGTTTTGACGATAAGGTGGTCAATGCTTCCATCAGTGGCGACACCAGCGCCGGAGGCCAGGCGCGGCTGCCGGCGCTGCTTGCAGCCCATAAGCCGGACCTGGTGATCCTGGAGCTGGGCGGCAACGATGGCTTGCGCGGACAGCCGCCAACGCAATTGCAACAAAACCTTGCAGCGATGATCGACAGCGCTCGCGCCAGCGGTGCCCAGGTGCTTTTGCTGGGTATGCAACTGCCACCCAATTACGGACGGCGCTACACCGAAGCCTTTGCCCGGGTCTACAGCACCCTGGCCGAGGAGAAAAAAGTCCCGCTGGTGCCGTTTTTTCTCAAGGACGTCGGTGGCATCCCGACCATGATGCAAGGCGACGGATTGCACCCGTCCGTCGCGGCCCAGGGCAAGTTGCTGGAAAATGTATGGCCGACACTGAAACCGCTGCTTTGACGCTTTTCTACCGGCGGGCTTTCGGCTAATGTGGCGCCCCCGATTTGGAGCCCCCGATGCCGCGTCCCGCCTGGTCCCTGTTTGCCTACCAACTGATCGAGCCTGACGAGCAGCTGGATCTGTTCGCCTGCCAGGAAGTACGGGTGCACCTGGTGACCCGGCAGTTGGAACTCGGTGGCTCGGCCGACCGGACTCTCTGCGGCAGCCTGCTGCCGGCCCAACCGCGCTGGTCGAGCGTCGATCGCAAGATTTTCCAGGATCATCGCCTGTGCTCGTTGTGCCGGGCGATCCTGGAGTCCCAGAAGCGCGGCACATCGCCGATCTGGCCGGAGCTGCGGTTCGAGTTGTAATCCCTCCGCGCGTGCCATGACCCGCGCCCCTGTGGGAGCCGAGCTTGCTCGCGATGACGGCGGTACATTCACCCTCGATGCAAGCCGTGCCACCGCTATCGCGAGCAAGCTCGGCTCCCACAGGGCGCGGGGTGAATGCCGAGCAAAATGCTGTGCATCGGACGCTTGATTGCCGCTCTCCCCGAAATAACAGGTGGCAGTGTACAATCGCCGTTTTCATCACCCCTTGTTCGATCTGCGAAGGATTTCCCGGATGTTGCCGCGCTTGCCTGCCGTCGCCCGCTGCCTGTCTCTTGCCGCCCTGTGTATGGCGGGCCCCGTTGCCGCCCTGGAGCTGCCTCTGCCACCGTCGGGTGAAGACATCGTTGGCCAGGTGCAGGTTATCAAGGCCAAATACGAAGACACCTTCGCCGACCTTGGCACCACCTATGACCTGGGCTACAGCGAGATGGTCGCCGCCAACCCGGGGGTCGATCCCTGGTTGCCGGGCGCAGGCACCGAGATCGTGCTGCCGACTCGTTTCATCCTGCCGCCGGGCCCGCGCGAAGGCATCGTGATCAACCTTGCCGAGTACCGTCTCTACTATTTCCCCAAGGGGCGGAACGTGGTCTACACCTTTCCGCTGGGGATCGGGCGTGAGGGCTGGGGATCGCCGATCGCCCACACCAGCATCATCGCCAAGACGCCGAACCCGACCTGGACCCCGCCGGCATCGATCAAGGCCGAACACGCCGCCGACGGCGACCCGCTGCCGAACGTCGTGCCCGCAGGCCCTGATAACCCGCTGGGGCCTTTCAAGTTCACCCTGGGCACCCCGGGCTACCTGATCCATGGTTCGAACAAGAAGTTCGGCATCGGCATGCGGACCAGCCACGGCTGCTTCCGGATGTTCAACAATAACGTGCTGGAAATGGCCGGCATGGTGCCGGTGGGCACATCGGTGCGGATCATCAACGACCCCTACAAGCTGGGCTTGAGCGGTGGCAAGGTGTACTTGGAGGCTCACACTCCGCTGGACGACAAGGGCAACCCGTCGGTGGTGGACAAGCACACCTCAGTGATCAACGCGATGCTCAAGCGTGAAGACATCACCAGCAACTTGCGCATGAACTGGGACGTGGTGCGGGACGTGGTGGCGGCCGAAGATGGCATGCCGGTGGAAATCGCTGTTCCGAATACCTCGGCACCGATGGTCACGAGCGCGCCGATCGACTTGCAGCAATAAAAGACTCGACAACAACCCGCCGACGTTTCGCGATGTCGGCGGGTTTTTTTTGGCTTGGGAAAACACCGGGCAACCGCTCTCGAATCCAAAAAAAAGCCGACCCAAAAATGGGTCGGCTCGATAACAATCCCGGGGGACTATTACTTGCGGCTAGCTTTTTCCAGCATGCGCAGAGCACGCTCGTTAGCTTCGTCAGCAGTCTGTTGTGCTTTTTGAGCAGCAGCCAGAGCTTCATCAGCTTTACGGTAAGCTTCGTCTGCACGAGCCTGGGAGCGAGCTGCTGCGTCTTCGGTAGCAGTCAGACGTGCTTCGGTTTCTTTCGATGCGCTGCTGCAACCGGTAGCCAGAACTGCGGCCAGGGCCAGAGCAGAGAATTTCAGAACGTTGTTCATCGTGTTCCCCTTCAAGGACATTCTATTAGTGACTGTCTCCCCAGACTGAGGAGTTAGCCGGCGTACATACTACCCATTACTTGTAGTAAGTAAACTGACGTAGCGCAAGAAGCAAAAAAATTGTAGGCGGTGATTCTTTTTCGAGCAACTTTTCTAAGGGGTGTTTAAAAAATATACAGCCCAAAGCCCTTGGCTGGAGCACGTCAACGAAAAAAAGTTCCGTGGCGGCGAAGAACTCTAGCAGCCCTCGCTAACGTCGTTGTTTATTGATTCACCTACACTTTTGTACATTTTTTGTGCAATGCCCCAGGCATCTTTATTGGTATTGGCGGTGACTTTAACTACGCGCGCTCGTCTCAAGACTCAACAACTGGCGATGTTCAGCTATTGCACCGTGACCGACTAGAGCGCGACGATGGCGCTCAATCGATAAACCCGACGAGGTTTACCCCTTCGATGACAGGCGTGCCTTGAGCATTTGCGTCATTGGTGCCTACTATTCACGACGTGCTCGGGTTTGAGCGGATCGATTTTGGCGCTCGGTGACCAGGAAGGCACGGGGTGGCGTAGATGTTCCTTCGCCGGAAAAACATCGGTAAGGTAGGGGTCGGCATTCAGACCCGCGAGGAGTAGTGATGAGCGAGGCGGTTACCATCCACCATGACCAGGCTGGTCATCAGTTCGAGACCAACGTGGACGGTCATCGTGCTTATCTGACCTATATGGACCTGGGCAAGCAGACCCTGGATATCTATCGCACCTTCGTGCCCAACGCCTTGCGCGGCCGGGGCATCGCGGCGGCGTTGACCGAAAGTGCGCTGCAGTACGCCGAAGAAATGGGCTACACGGTGATCCCATCCTGCTCCTACGTGGAGCGCTACATGGAGCGTCACCAGCGGCACGCGGCGAAACTCTGAGAAAAAGGATTCCCAATAAAAAAACGCCGGGCTGAAGAGCACGGCGTTTTTTTATGCCTTGGGGAAAGTAAAGGATCGCAGGCTTCGCCAGCTCCTACATCCCCGCTCCAAATATGTACAGGAGCTGTGTAGGAGCTGCCGAGTGAAACGAGGCTGCGATGTTTTTTAACCGCGCTGCCGCTTTGGCAGAACATCCTTGAGCTTGGCATGCATGCTGCGCAGGGTGTTCTCGGTGGCACTCCAGTCGATGCAGGCATCGGTGATGGAGACGCCGTACTGCAAGTCGGCGAGGTCTTTCGGGATGGCTTGGCAGCCCCAATTCAAGTGGCTTTCGACCATCAGGCCGATAATCGACTGGTTGCCTTCCAGGATCTGGTTGGCCACGTTCTCCATCACCAGCGGCTGCAGTGCCGGGTCCTTGTTGGAGTTGGCGTGGCTGCAGTCGACCATGATGTTCGGCTTGATCTTGGCTTTGTTCAGCGCCTGTTCACACAGCGCGACGCTGACCGAATCGTAGTTCGGCTTGCCGTTGCCGCCGCGCAGTACCACGTGACCGTAGGCGTTGCCCTTGGTGGTGACGATCGACACGCCACCTTCCTGGTTGATGCCCAGGAAACGGTGTGGGCTGGAGACCGACTGCAAGGCGTTGATCGCCACGGTGAGGCCACCGTCGGTGCCGTTCTTGAAGCCCACTGCCGACGACAGGCCGGAGGCCATTTCGCGGTGGGTCTGGGATTCTGTGGTGCGCGCGCCGATGGCCGACCAACTGATCAGGTCCTGCAAGTATTGCGGCGAAATCGGGTCCAGGGCTTCGGTGGCCGTGGGCAGGCCCATTTCCGCCAGGTCCAGCAGCAATTGACGACCGATGTGCAGGCCGTCCTGGATCTTGAAGGAGTCATCCAGGTACGGGTCGTTGATCAGGCCTTTCCAGCCGACGGTGGTCCGGGGCTTCTCGAAATACACCCGCATGACCAGGTACAAGGTGTCGGAGACTTCCGCAGCCAGCACCTTCAGGCGCTCGGCGTATTCGTGGGCGGCCTTGATGTCATGGATCGAGCAGGGCCCGATGACCACGAACAGGCGATGATCGGTGCCGTCCAGGATGTTGCGGATGACTTCCCGGCCCTTGGTCACGGTGCGCAAGGCAGCGTCGCTCAGGGGAATATCGCGCTTGAGCTGGTCAGGCGTGATGAGGGTCTCGTTGGAGGCGACGTTAAGGTCGTTGATCGGTAAATCAGCCATCGTGTTACTCGTCAGGTCACGGGTGCCGGCCGCCAGCGATCCCCGCGCGGCGGTGCACAGCGGATTTTAAGCGCGTCGGGGAGCCGAACCTTATCGCGTTACGAGGGGGCTCGACAATGGGCTGGGACGGGTTTAATGCCCTATAGGCTGGGGAAAAGGCCTTGTAGATGGCTCTGCAACAGATTCGTGAGCAGATGTAATGATGATTGCATGCCATGCCGCTCGCGCTGATAGTGTGCAGGGACCTTTACCAGGAGAGTTGCAAAGATGCAGGCAGGCGTGAAACCGCGGATCGGGATGATCGGCACCGGGGCGATCGGTGGGTTCTACGGCGTGATGCTGGCGCGTGCCGGTTTTGACGTGCACTTTTTACTGCGCAGCGAATTTGCTGCCGTGGCCGAAGCCGGTTTGCGGATCGACAGCGCGGTCCACGGTACGCTGGCCCTCAACCCCGTCCAGGCGTATCGCTCGGCAGCCGACATGCCGCCCTGCGACTGGCTGCTGGTTGGCGCCAAGACCACCAGCAATACCGAGCTGGCCCCGGTCATTACCCAGGCTGCCGCTGAGGGGGCAAAAGTCCTTTTGCTGCAGAACGGCCTGGATGTCGAAGACGATCTTCGCCCTTTGTTGCCCGATTCGTTGCACCTGTTGGGTGGCCTGTGCCTGATCTGCGTGCATCGCGTCGGCCCTGGTATCGTCACCCACCAGGCCCTGGGCGCGGTCAACGTCGGTTATCACAGTGGGCCTTGCGCCGATCAGGCACAACGCATGGTGATCGTCGAAGAGGCGGCGACGTTGTTCCGCAGCGCCGGTATCGACGCCCAGGCCATGCCGGGCCTGCAACAGGCCCGCTGGCAGAAGCTGGTGTGGAATGTGCCGTACAACGGTCTTTCGGTCCTATTGGGCGCCAGTACCACGCCGTTGATGGCCAACGACCATAGCCGCGAATTGATCCAGGCACTGATGGCGGAGGTGGTCCGCGGTGCGCAAGCCTGCGGGCATCATATCGCGCCGGGTTATGCCGAGTATCTGTTCACGATGACCGAGAAGATGCCCGACTACTGGCCGAGCATGTACCACGATTATTCCCACAAGCGTGTGCTGGAACTGGACGCGATCTACGGCCGGCCATTGGCGGCAGCGAAAGCGGCAGGGTGTGAGCTGCCGAAAATCGAAGCCTTGTACCAGGCGTTGGCGTTCGTGGACCGATATAACCGCTGAGCGGGCGAAAGGGGAGCGGTATGGCAAACAACATCGACGACAAACTGGTGCTAGCGATTTCGTCGCGGGCGCTGTTCGACCTGAGGGAAAGCCACAAGGTGTACTTGTCGAGTGGTGTCGAAGCCTATCGGCAATACCAGATCGAGCATGAGGACGAAGTCCTGGCACCCGGCGACGCCTTCGCCCTGGTGCAAAAGCTGCTGAGCCTTAACGAGCACCTGGGGCGTGCCCGGGTCGAAGTCATCCTGGTTTCGCGCAACAGCGCCGACACCGGCCTTCGGGTGTTCAACTCGATCCATCATTATGGGCTGGCGATCTCGCGCGCGGCTTTCGTGGGCGGTCGCAGCCCGTACCCGTACCTCAAGGCGTTCGGTTGCGATCTCTTTTTGTCCACCCACGCTGAAGACGTGCGCAGTGCCCTGGACGCCGGGTTTGCCGCCGCGACCATCCTGTCGGGTGGTGCCAGTCGCGCGGCCAGCGAGGAACTGCGCATTGCCTTCGACGGCGATGCCGTGCTGTTTTCCGACGAGTCGGAACGCGTCTATCAGGCCGATGGGTTGGAGGCCTTCCAGGCCAGCGAGCGACAGGCCGCCCGCGAGCCGCTGCGAGGCGGGCCGTTCAAGGGGTTCCTGGCGGCGCTCAATGCACTGCAGCGTGAGTTTCCCGAGGACGCCTGCCCCATTCGTACGGCGTTGGTGACGGCCCGTTCGGCACCGGCTCACGAGCGGGTCATCCGGACCTTGCGTGAGTGGGATATTCGCCTGGACGAGTCGTTGTTCCTGGGTGGCCTGACCAAGTCGGCCTTCCTCGAAGCCTTCGCCGCCGATGTTTTTTTCGATGACCAGACCGGCCATTGCGAACTGGCCCGGGAGGTGGTCGCCACCGGTCACGTGCCCCACGGTATCAGTAACGAAGTGAAGCCCTGACTGCCCTTGGTCCGGGACGTCAAGCCGCACGTCGCAGTCCCCCGGGCGCTGCTAAGCTGAATCAATCTCCGCCATTTTGGCACGCGAGGAGGTCACATGATTCGTTCGATGCTGTACGCCACAGACCTGGGCCTGTACGCCCCTTATGTGATGCAGCATGCCTTGGCGTTAGCACGGACGTTTGAAGCCGAGTTGTATGTGGTGCATGCGGTAGAACCGATGGGGCTGTTCGCCGAGTCGGTGTTGCAAAGCTATCTCGACGAGCAGGCGCTGAACGAATTTCACCGCCAAGGTCTGAATACGGTGATGGCCAATATCGAACAGCGGGTGCTCGACAGTTTCCGCGAGGAGTTGGGGGAAGGGCAGCAGGACTTGAAACTGATCAAGTCGGTCAGGGTGTACCAGGGCGATCCTTCCCAAGTCATCCTGGAGCAGGCTGCGAAACTCTCCGTCGACTTGCTGATCGTAGGCAGTCATTGCCAAGGGGCAAGCGGTGAAACCCCCTTGGGCAGAACCGCTGCACGGGTATTGCAGTTATCCCGGGTGCCGGTCTATCTGGTACCGCTGGTACAGCGCCGACGCCAGGGAGAGGCCTGAGGCGAAACGATGGCATTTTATAAAAAGTTCTAGATTTATTGCCAAAACCTTTCATATAGTTATATACCGTCGCTGATGCCCGTGGCGTCCAACTGCTTTGAGGGATACATATGAAGCTTCAACAACTGCGCTACATCTGGGAAGTGGCGCACCACGACCTCAACGTTTCCGCTACTGCCCAAAGCCTCTACACATCGCAACCCGGCATCAGCAAGCAGATCCGCCTGTTGGAAGATGAACTGGGCGTCGAAGTCTTCGCCCGCAGTGGCAAGCACCTGACCCGCGTGACGCCGGCCGGTGAGCGCATCATCACCACCGCTGGCGAGATCCTGCGCAAGGTCGAAAGCATCAAGCAGATCGCCCAGGAATTCTCCAACGAGAAAAAAGGCACCTTGTCGATCGCCACCACCCACACCCAGGCCCGTTATGCGCTGCCGCCAGTGATCAGCAACTTCATCAAGCAATACCCGGACGTGGCGCTGCACATGCACCAGGGGTCGCCGATGCAGATCGCCGAAATGGCCGCCGACGGTACCGTGGACTTCGCCATTGCCACCGAGGCCCTGGAACTGTTTGGGGACCTGGTGATGATGCCGTGCTATCGCTGGAACCGCTGCGTGGTCGTGCCCCAGGGCCATCCGTTGACCAAGCTGCCGAAGTTGACCCTCGAAGCCCTGGCCGAATACCCGATCGTGACCTACGTATTCGGTTTCACGGGTCGTTCCAAACTTGACGAAGCCTTCAGCCATCGTGGCCTGACGCCCAAGGTGGTGTTCACCGCCGCCGACGCCGACGTGATCAAGACCTACGTTCGCCTGGGCCTGGGGGTAGGCATCGTCGCGAAGATGGCCGTCGATACCAAGCTCGACAGCGACCTGGTGGTACTGGATGCCAGTGAGTTGTTCGAATCCAGCGTGACCAAGATCGGTTTCCGTCGTGGCACTTTCCTGCGGGGGTTCATGTGCGATTTCATCGAGAAGTTTGCACCGCACCTGACCCGGGAAGTGATGGCCAAGGCCATCCAGTGCCACAACAAGCAAGAACTTGAAGAGTTGTTCGACGGCGTCGAGCTACCGGTGCACTAAGACCCCTCTAGATCGCCTCGGTGACAGTGAACTGTTGCCGGGCGCCCGCTACCACGATCTCTACTTCATCCCCTTCGAACTTGCCCAAAAGGCCGCGGCCCAGCGGTGAGCGAGGGGTGATGACGGTGATCGGCTGGCCCACCAGCGAGACCTTCAAGCCCGCCGCATCCGGCCCCAGGAAGAGCCATTGCTGACGGCCATCCTCATCCTCCAGCCCGATCAAGGTGCCGACCTGAATGCCGCGCTGCTTGTCGTAAGGCCTTAGCGTCAGGTTCTGGCAGAGGGTGAGGGCCTGGCGGATTTCTTCCATGCGCCTGGCTTGCCCGGTAGCGAGGTAAGAAGCTTCAAGGCCCAGGGTGTCGTACTTGTTCTCGGCGATGTTTTCTTCGTGGGTCGCGGTTTCGTAGGCGGTCTGCGCGGCGCGTTCGGCGATGTCGAGATCAATTTTGAGCTTGTCGAGAATCAACTGGTGGACGGTCTGTTTGTTCATGGTCATTCGCAGAATTGCAGGACGTTGGCGCGGCTTTTCTCACTGGGCCCATTCTGGTCCTGTTGCAGCCAGAACTGGCATTTGGGGTTGGACAGGTTGCGCGGATTGTTGCGGGCCTGATCGAGCGCCTGGCGCTGCTCGTTCCTCTGCAGGTTCTGCTGGTACTGCTCGAACATCGGCGTGGGCGGCTCTGGTGGTGGTTGCACCGCCGGTGGTTGCGCCAGTTGATGGACGGCGGCGGCCACGGGGGCCAGTTGTTCGTTGAACAGGAATCTGGACAGCAGCCAGCCCGTCAACACGATGGCGAGGAACCCCAGCCACAGGCCCAGGGCGATGCTGAAGATCAATTGCAAAGCCGTGAGGCGCGAGGGTGTCGAGTGATCGGGCATGGCTGCTTCCTGGCAGGGGCATGGGCAGGCGATATTGTCGCATGAAGATTAATCGCCGTCGGCTCTTCTGCGTGATCGGTTTATTCGGGACAATCAGGCCTTTGCCACAGGGAGTCGGGAATGACTGTGCGTTGGGATATTTTTTGCACCGTCGTCGATAACTTTGGCGACATTGGTGTCACATGGCGCCTGGCTCGGCAGCTGGTGGCCGAGCATCGATGCGCGGTGCGGCTATGGGTCGACGACCTGCGTGCCTTCGAACGAATTTGCCCGGAAATCGACTTCACCCTGTCCGAGCAATGGCAGCAGGGCGTGCAAGTACGTCACTGGCCCGGGGAGTGGGCGCCCACCGAAGCCGCCGACGTGGTGATCGCCGCGTTTGCCTGCCAACTGCCGAGCGCCTACATGGATGCGATGACTGCGCGCCAGACGACGCCCCTGTGGATGAACCTCGATTATTTGAGCGCCGAGGATTGGGTGATCGGTTGCCATGGTTTACCGTCAGTCAAATACAAGCACGTGCAGAAATATTTCTTTTTCCCCGGCTTTCGGGAGGGAACGGGTGGCTTGCTGCGCGAGGCCGGCCTGCTGGAGCGCCGTCGGCAATTTCAGCAGGATGCCGAAGCGCAACGCAGTTTCCTGCAAGGATTGGGCGTGGAGCGGGCGCCGCAAGCCTGCCTGATCTCGCTGTTTGCCTACGAGAACGCCGGGCTGGCGAGCTGGTTTGACGCGATGGCAGCCGATACCCAGGCATTTCATGTGCTGGTTCCCGAAGGGCGAGTGTTGGGCGACGTCGAGTGTTGGCTCGGTGTCGAAGGCCTGAAGGTCGGTGCGCTGCATCGACGCGGTGCACTGACGGTGCAGGTGCTGCCGTTCGTTCGCCAGGATCAGTACGACCAATTGCTGTGGTGCTGTGATTTCAACGCCGTGCGTGGCGAAGACTCCTTCGTGCGCGCGCAATGGGCTGGTCGGCCGCTGCTCTGGCATATCTACCAGCAGGAAGAAGACGTCCACCTGGAAAAGCTCGAGGCATTTCTCAGGCTCTACAATCAGGGGCTTTCACCGGCCGCGCAAAAAGCGATCAGCGGTCTTTGGCGGGCCTGGAATGCCGGCCAGGACATGACCGAATATTGGAATGCCACCCGTGAACAGCAGCAGGAACTGGCCGAACATGCCCAGGCGTGGTGTCTGGAACAGGCCTCGCGAGCCGATCTTGCCGCAGCGCTGGTGAAGTTTTATGTAAATTGGATATGATACGCGGCCTAGATTTTTGTAAATCCCATCCAAATTCGGATATTCGCAATGAAAACTGGTAAAGAACTCAAACCCGGTACCGTGATTCGTATCGACAACGATCCTTGGTTGGTTCAGAAAGCTGAATTCACCAAGTCGGGTCGTAACAGCGCGATCATGAAGACCAAGCTGAAGAACCTGCTGACCGGCTACAAGACCGAAACCGTCTACGGTGCCGACGACAAGCTGGACGACGTGATCCTCGACCGCAAAGAAGCGACCCTGTCCTTCATCAGCGGTGATTCCTACACGTTCATGGACACCACTGACTACACCATGTACGAGCTGAACGCCGAAGACATCGAAAGCGTCCTGCCATTCGTTGAAGAAGGCATGACCGATGTCTGCGAAGCCGTATTCTTCGAAGGCCGTCTGGTTTCCGTTGAACTGCCGACCACCATCGTGCGTCAGGTTGACTACACCGAAGGTTCCGCTCGCGGTGACACTTCCGGCAAGGTGATGAAGCCTGCCAAACTGAAGAACGGTACCGAACTGTCGGTCGCTGACTTCATCGAAATCGGCGACATGATCGAGATCGATACCCGCGAAGGCGGTTCCTACAAAGGCCGCGCTAAATAAGCGAAGCCTTGTGTATGAAAAAGCCCGACCATTGAGTCGGGCTTTTTTATTTCAAAGTGCCACCAAGGCTCCGGGGCCCAGTTATTTCAAGTGCTGCTTGAGCTCTTCGGACACCTGCAACATCGCCGAACGCACCGCTGGTACCTGGCTGACCACATTGAGCAAGCCATAGTCGTGGATCATGCCGTTGTAGCGCACGGCGGTGACGGGTACACCGGCCGCGTCCAGCTTGCGGGCATAGGCTTCGCCTTCATCGCGCAAGACATCGGCTTCGGCGGTCTGCACCAGTGCTGGCGGCAGGCCCTTGAGTTGTGCGGTGCTGGCGCGCAGTGGCGAGGCATAGATCTCGCTGCGTTGCCCGGCATCGGTGGTGTAGTTGTCCCAGAACCACTTCATCATGTTCTTACTGAGGAAGTGCCCTTCGGCGAACTGGTTGTAGGATGCCGTCTCGAAGCTGGCATCGGTCACCGGCCATAGCAACGCCTGGAAACGGATCGCCGGCGTGCCTTTGTCCTTCGCCATCAGGGCCACGACCGCCGCCATGTTGCCGCCGACGCTGTTGCCCACCACGGCCAGGCGCTTGCCGTCGACGTTGATCTGCTTGCCGTGTTCGGCCACCCATTTCGTGGCGGCGTAGGCCTGGTTGATCGCCACCGGGTAATGCGCCTCGGGTGAGGGCGTGTAGTTGACGAACACCGCGACAGCGCCCGAGCCCGCCACCAGATCTCGAACCAGGCGTTCGTGGGTCGGGAAGTCACCCAATACCCAGCCACCGCCGTGGAAGAACATGAACACGGGCAACTCACCCTTGACCCCGGCCGGGCGAACGATGGTCAGGCTGATCGGCTGGCCATCGACCTGGATGGTTTTCTCGCTGACGTCGGCCTTGGGCAAAGTCAGTTTCACCCCCGCCTGGGCGCCCACCAATACGGCGCGGGCGTCCTTGGGCGACAGTTGCTCCAGGGGCTTGCCAGTGCCGGCATTCAGCACGTCGAGAAACGCCTGGGTGTTGTGTTCGACGATGCCGTCGGCGAAGGCACTGCTGACGCTGAGGGCGAGAAGGGTACCGGCAAAGGCTTTGCTGAGCGTGTTCATATGCATCTCCTTAGGTTCGGGTCCAGGGTCGGTGGTCAGACGGTCACGTGCAGGCGCACATCAACGTTGCCGCGGGTGGCGTTGGAGTACGGGCAGACTTGGTGAGCCGCATCCACCAGGCTTTGCGCGTCGGTCTGGTCCAGCCCTGGCAGGTTGATGTGCAGGTCGATGTCGAGGCCGAAACCGCCGGGGATCTGGCCGATGCCGACATGGGCGGTAATCGAGGCGTCGTCCGGGATCTTGCGTTTGCTCTGGCTAGCCACGAATTTCAGTGCGCCGATGAAGCAGGCCGAGTAGCCGGCGGCGAACAGTTGCTCAGGGTTGGTCGCCGCACCGCCTGCACCACCGAGTTCCTTGGGCGTGGCGAGTTTGACGTCGAGGATGTTGTCACTGGAGATCGCACGACCATCACGGCCGCCGGTGGAGGTTGCGATTGCGGTGTAGAGCGTTTGCATGATGAGAGCCTCGTTTCTGGGGTGGAGTTATCGCGCTAAATGTTTGCGCGCTAATTAGGTGTGAGGCGAATGTATAGCGCTAATATTTTGCGCGCAAGATAATTTTTTGAGGCGAGTTGAGTCGGCGCCGCTAAAAGGGCGTGTAACCCTTGAGCTAGAGCGTTTCAGCGCAGCAAAAAAAAATTTAGATGGGCGAGTTACAGATCAAGGAACGGCAGGACCCCGCCATCGCGAGCAAGCTCGCCCACATTAGATTTGCGTCGAACGCAGATTTATAGCCACTGAGCATCAAGCGTAGGAGCGAGCTTGCTCGCGATAGCGGTGGGTCAGTTGGAGGTCAGTCAGAGGCTGTCTTGCAAATGCTCGCGCAGTGCCTGCAGGTCAAGTTGCAGCTTCTTCAACTGCTCCAGGGTCAGGCCGCTGGCGGCGAGGATGCATTGGGGAATGTCGAGGGCTTTTTCGCGCAGGGCGCGGCCCTGTTCGGTGAGTTCGACAATCACCACACGTTCGTCTTCACGGCTGCGGGTGCGGCTCAGCAGGCCCTCGACCTCCAGGCGCTTGAGCAGTGGCGTCAGCGAGCCGGGGTCTGTCAGCAGGCGCGTGCTGATTTCACCGACGGTCAACCCGTCCTTTTCCCACAACACCATCATCGCCAGGTATTGCGGATACGTCAGGCCCAGGGCCTGTAGCAGCGGCTTGTAGACTTTGGTCATCAGCAGCGACGTGGAGTGCAGGGCGAAACAGACCTGGTTGTCGAGTAGCAGGGCTTCGCAGGCTTCGGGGGTGTCGCGCAGGGTGTTCATGGCAGAACCTTCAATCAATGATCGATACGAATCTAGCGGGCGAATCTTTAATGCACCAGATAATTCTGATATTTCGGATGGATGTTACGTTTCCCCGCTGGCGCCGACTGCGTAGGATAAGCGCCCTAAGGAAAAGGGGAGTCTTCTGTGTTCGAATTTGCACTGTTCTTGGTCTTTGGTGCCGTGTTGGGCACCTTGGGAGGATTGTTCGGGATCGGTGGTGGCCTGATTGCCATTCCGGTGCTGGGCGTCTGGTTCGGCCTCGACCAGCAAATGGCCCAAGGGACAGCGCTGGTCATGGTGGTGCCCAATGTGATGCTCGCATTGTGGCGCTATCACCAGCGCAATCGCATCGAATTGCGCCATGTCCTGCCGTTGGCTTCCATGGGGTTCTGCTTTGCCTGGCTGGGTTCGATCTGGGCCGTGGGGATCGACGCGAACAGCATGCGGATCGGCTTCGTCGCGTTCCTGATCGCGCTGACACTCTACAACATGGCCCGCATGTTCGCCGCCAACGCACCGGCTTCGGCGCAGATGCGTTATGGCTGGCCATGGCTCGCCGTGCTTGGGGCGGCGTCCGGTACCATGGGCGGCCTTTTCGGTGTTGGCGGGGCCGTGGTCGCGACGCCGATCCTGACCAGCATTTTTGGCACCAGCCAGGTGGTCGCCCAGGGGTTATCCCTGGCACTGGCCTTGCCCAGTACCGGCGTGACCCTCGCCACTTATGCGTTTCACCATGAGGTGGACTGGAGCATCGGCCTGCCGCTTGCCGTCGGTGGCCTGCTGAGCATCAGTTGGGGGGTGAAAGTCGCCCACGCCTTGCCGGAGCGGCTGTTGCGCGGGCTGTTTTGCGGTTTCCTGGTGCTGTGCGCGGTGCTGCTCGCCTTTAAAGTTTGAAGCCTTCGACGATGTGCTCGGCCAGGCACTCGGTGATCGGCGATGGGTTATGCAGGTTGCGGATCAGCATGATGCTGGCCTCGGGCAGTTCCGGCAGGTCTTCAGCTTCGCCCAGTACGCGCATGTCCGGGGTCAGCAGGCTTTCCAGTTGCGCCGTGATTGCCAGGCCGGCGCCCACCACCGCCATGAGCGCCGACAGGCTCGAGCTGTTGTATGCCACGCGATAATCGCGACCCATGGCATCCAGCGCATTGCAGGCCCATTGCCGGCAGAAACAGTCACTGTTGAACATCGCCAGCGGCAGCGGTGTTTGTTCATGGACATTGAAGCAAGCGGCTTCGGCCCAGACAAAGCGTTCCTTGCGCAGCAACTGGCCGATTTCGTCCCCCGGTTTGCGGGTGACGATGGACAGGTCCAGGTCCTGGCGCAGCAGCAACTGCTTGGACGATTCGCAGTGCACTTCAATTTCGATCAGCGGGTAGAACTGGGCGAAGCGTTGCAGGATGCCTGGCAGAAAGCGCATCACGTAATCGTCCGGCGTGCCGATGCGCACCGTGCCGACCATGTGCGGTTCACGCAGGGTATTGAACACTTCGCTGTGCAGCTTGAGGATCCGCCGCGCGTAACCCAACAGCACCTGGCCTTCAGCGGTGAGCTTGACCTGGCGTCCGTCACGTTCGAACAACCGCCGCTGCAATACATCTTCTTCCAGCCGCTTCATCTGCATGCTGACGGCAGACTGGGTGCGATTGACCAATTCCCCGGCCCGGGTGAAACCGCCCTGGTCGGCGATGGCGACAAAGGTACGCAGCACTTCCGTATCGATGCTCGGGTAACTCGACAATTGATCAATCTCCGAGATGTATTGCATAAGAAACATTCGTTGGATTGATCTTATCGTTAGCGCGAGACTTGATCCATCCCCAACGGAGGACATCACGATGAAAGGTCAAAAAGGTTATCTACTGATAGACAAACTCTCCCACGGCTTCTCCGTCAGCGCCCTGCTGCACAAGTTTAGCCGCTGGTACGAATTGCACCACGAGCGCGAACTGCTGGCCGGAATGAGCGACGAGGCGCTCAAGGACATTGGTGTGAGTCGTGCCGATGTGGAGCAGGAAGTGGTTCGGCCATTCTGGGACGACCCAATGCACAAATGAGCCATCCTTTCCTACACAAACCCCTTATTGGTGAGGTAGGTTGCGAGCAGACAAGGAGATCTCCATGCCCGCGACTCTGTCCTTTACCCTCAAACAGGCCCGGCGTCTGGCGTTGGCCGCCCAAGGATTCGATGGGCGCTCACCGCCAGCTTCGGTGCAACCCTCACGCCTCAACCGCCTGATCGAACGCCTCGGCGTCCTGCAGATCGACTCAGTCAATGCGTTGGTGCGCTCGCACTACCTCCCGCTGTTCTCCCGTCTCGGTCACTACAATCGCGATTTGCTTGATCAAGCAGCCTGGAGCCAGGGCCGACGTCGTACGCTGTTCGAATACTGGGGGCATGAAGCTTCGCTGCTGCCGATCTCGATGTATCCGCTGATGCGCTGGCGCATGAATCGGGCGGCGGGTGGCGAAGGGATTTATCAGCAGTTGGCGCGTTTCGGCCAAGAACGCCAGGATGTCATCCGCCGCGTTCTGGCGTCGGTCCGGGAGCAAGGCGCCCTGGGTGCTGGCAGCTTGTCTACGCGTCAGGAAAAGGCCGGGCCTTGGTGGGACTGGAGTGCGGAGAAACATGCGTTGGAGTGGCTGTTCGCCGCAGGCGAAGTCACGGTAGCGGGGCGGCGTGGGTTCGAGCGGCTCTACGACTTGCCCGAACGGGTACTGCCGGCCTCGATCCTGCAGCAACCGTTGCCGGACGAGGCCCAGGCCCAACGCGCCTTGCTGCTGCATGCAGCCGACGCCTTGGGCATTGCGACAGAGAAAGACCTGCGCGACTACTTTCGCCTCGCTCCGGCCGACAGCCGCGGGCGCCTGGTTGAGTTGGAGGAGGCCGGAGAGCTGCTGCGCTGCCAGGTGCAGGGCTGGAAACAACCGGCCTGGTGCCGACCCGCGGCGAAAGTTCCTCGCAAAGTCGCCGCCAGTGCCTTGCTGTCGCCGTTCGACTCGCTGGTCTGGGAGCGCGGCCGTACCGAGCGGTTGTTCGACTTTCGCTACCGGTTGGAGATCTACACGCCTGTCCACAAGCGGGTGTATGGCTATTACGTGTTGCCGTTCCTGCACAATGAACGCATCGCCGCTCGGGTGGACCTGCGGGCGGAGCGGGCCCTGGGGCGGTTGGCGGTGCATGCGGTGCACGAGGAAGAACCAGGGTTGGACGAGGAGGGGGTGCAAGCCTTGGCGGTGAACCTGCGGCGCATGGCCGATTGGTTGGGGTTGGAAAGGGTCCAACTCAATTGTCAGCGGGCGGGCGGGGTTCGGTTGGCGGTGGTATTGGCCCAGTTAAGTGGTGACTGACCCGACGCTATCGCGAGCAAGCTCGCTCCCACATTGGACCTGTTGTGAACACAAAACCTGTGGTCACCCGGGACCCCCTTGTGGGAGCGAGCTTGCTCGCGATAGCAGTCCAACCGGCGAAGAAGAACCTACCGCCGAACCTGCTTCAACGTCTCGGCAATCAGGAACGCCAGCTCCAGCGACTGATCGGCATTCATCCGCGGGTCGCAGTGGGTGTGGTAGCGGTCCGATAGCCCATCCTCGGTAATCGGGCGCGCGCCGCCGATGCATTCAGTGACGTTTTGCCCGGTCATTTCGATGTGAATTCCGCCGGCATAGGTGCCTTCAGCTTCGTGGACCTGGAAGAACTGCTTCACTTCACCGAGGATCTGCGCAAAGTCCCGGGTCTTGTAGCCGCTGCTGGCCTTGATGGTGTTGCCATGCATCGGGTCGGAGCTCCACAACACTTGCTTGCCTTCACGCTGCACGGCGCGCAATAGCGGCGGCAAGTGTTCGCCGACCTTGTTGGCGCCCATCCGGGCGATCAGGTTCAGCCGGCCCGGGTCGTTGTTTGGATTGAGCACGTCGATCAGGCGGATCAGGTCGTCAGGGTCCATGCTCGGGCCGACCTTGACCCCGATCGGGTTGTTCACCCCGCGCAGGAATTCGACATGGGCGCCATCCAACTGACGGGTGCGGTCGCCGATCCACAGCATATGGGCCGAGCAGTCGTAGTAGTCGTTGGTCAGGCTGTCACGGCGCACGAAGGCTTCTTCGTAGTTGAGCAGCAGCGCTTCGTGGGCAGTGAAAAAGCTGGTTTCACGCAGTTGCGGCGAGCTGTCCATGCCGCAGGCGCGCATGAATGCCAGGGTTTCGTCGATGCGGTCGGCCAGGTGGCTGTACTTTTCCGCCAGGGCCGAGTTGGCGATGAAGTCCAGGTTCCACTTGTGCACCTGGTGCAGGTCGGCGAACCCGCCCTGGGCGAAGGCGCGCAGCAGGTTCAAGGTAGCGGTGGACTGGTGGTAGGACTGCAACAACCGCTCCGGGTCCGGTACGCGGCTTTTCTCGTCGAAACCGATGCCGTTGACGATGTCGCCCCGGTAGGCCGGCAAGGTCACCCCGTCAATGGTTTCGTCGTTGGCCGAGCGCGGCTTGGCGAACTGTCCGGCCATGCGCCCGACCTTGACCACCGGGCAGCCGGCGGCGAAGGTCATGACGATCGCCATCTGCAAGAGCACCTTGAAGGTGTCGCGGATCTTGGCCGCCGAGAACTCGGCAAAGCTCTCGGCGCAGTCGCCGCCTTGCAGCAGGAACGCCCGGCCCTGGGTCACTTCGGCGAACTGACGGCGCAACTCCCGGGCTTCGCCGGCAAACACCAAGGGCGGATAACTGGCCAGGGTTTGCTCCACCTGCAACAGGTGCGCGGCGTCGGGGTAGCGGGGTTGTTGCTGGATCGGCAGGGCGCGCCAGCTGTCAGGGCTCCAGGGTTGGCTCATCATGATCTCTAGGTGATTTACGCTCGGACGGCCATGTTATCAGCAAATTAGTACGTGACCTGTTCCGGTTGCTTCGCGGACAATCGCGCCTTTGTCCCGTATCCGCAGGCTCATGCCGGCACGGCAACCATCAGGAGATGAAATGACAGAGGAGCGCGTCGAGCATTTGCTCGCCGAGGTGCACGACGAGTTCGGCATGATTCGCGTATTCGAAGTGGCCGATTACCGGTTTCTGGAGTTTGGCGACGCCATCGAGCAAAGCTGCGTGTTCACAGCCGATCCGAGCTGGCTCGAATATGACTATACCCGCGCCATGCTCATTGGCGCGTTGTGTCACGAGCAGCCGGAAAGTGCACTGTTTCTGGGGCTGGGCGCTGGTACGTTGACCCAAGCCTGCCTCAAGTTCCTGCCGCTGGAAGATGTCGAGGCCATCGAATTGCGCCCTGACGTGCCGCGCCTGGCCATCGAATACTTGGGGCTGGATGACGATCCGCGACTGTACATCCGCGTCGGCGATGCACTGGAATTGCTTGAAAGCGCTGAGCCTGCGGACCTGATTTTCGTCGACCTCTACACCGATGTCGGTCCTGGCGTCGGGCACCTGGCCTGGGGCTTCCTGGAAAACTGCCAGAAACGCCTCAACCCGGGTGGCTGGCTGGTGATCAACCAATGGGCCACCGATGACGGCAAGCCATTGGGCGCGGCGCTGTTGCGCGGTTTGTACCACCGGCATTATTGGGAGCTGCCGGTGAAGGAGGGCAATGTGATCCTGATCGTGCCGGCGGACCTGGATCAGGAGCTGGACATGCAAGGACTGGTGGCCAGGGCCGAAGGACTGGCGCCACGCTTGGGGTATTCGTTGCAGTCACTGATCAAGGCGATCCGGCCGGCGACCTGACACAAACCCTGCGCATGACGAAGATCCTGTGGCGAGGGGATTTATCCCCGCTGGGCTGTGAAGCGGCCCCGACATAGTTGGGATATTTACGAATGACCGAGCCTTGAGGGGGCCGCTACGCGCCCCAGCGGGGATAAATCCCCTCGCCACAATGAAGTTTGTGTTGTCTGGAGGTGAACCGTTTTAGCCGGTTGTCCCAAGGCCCAGGCCAACGAGCCCCATAACAGTGTCCGGCAATAAAAAAAGCTCCCTTTTTGGGCGAATTCCGGTATAGTGCGCGCCGGCCTTTAGCCGGGCCGCGTCAAGGTAGCGCAATTCCCCGAAGTCAGCTTCGGTTGCATGTCCGCACAACGGATGCTTCCACGACGTTCTTTTTCATTCATTCGTTTTCGCAAATCCCCGCCGACAAAGCAGCCAGGGCGACTCTTGAGTCTCAACACGGCATGCGCAGCTTTGGAGCATGGGTCTTTGCGGATGCACTTAGAGGCAGACCCATGACCCAGGAAACCGGCGGCTTCGCCGCTTTTAATCTCAACCCGAACATTCTTGCTGCCGTCACCGCGACCGGCTACGAAGAACCTTCGGCGATTCAGCAGCAATCGATCCCGATCATCATGGCCGGCCACGACATGATCGGCCAGGCGCAAACCGGTACGGGTAAGACCGCTGCGTTCGCCCTGCCGATCCTGCATCGCATCGATCCTGCCAAGCGCGAACCGCAAGCCCTGATCCTGGCGCCAACTCGTGAGCTGGCGCTGCAAGTAGCAACCGCTTTCGAAACCTATTCCAAGCAGATGCCTGGCGTTACTGTTGTGGCCGTTTATGGCGGTGCCCCGATGGGCCCACAGCTGAAAGCCATCCGTAATGGCGCGCAGATCGTTGTCGCTACTCCGGGGCGTCTGTGCGATCACCTGCGTCGTGACGAAAAAGTCCTGGCCACCGTGAACCACCTGGTTCTTGACGAAGCCGACGAAATGCTCAAGCTGGGTTTCATGGATGACCTGGAAGTCATCTTCAAGGCCCTGCCAGCGACCCGCCAGACCGTATTGTTCTCGGCTACCTTGCCGCAATCGATCCGTGCCATTGCCGAGCGCCACCTGCGCGATCCGCAACACGTAAAGATCCAGACCAAGACGCAGACCGTCACCGCGATCGAACAGGCTCACCTGCTGGTTCACGCTGACCAGAAGACGTCTGCCGTTCTCAGCTTGCTGGAAGTGGAAGACTTCGACGCCCTGATCATGTTCGTGCGTACCAAGCAAGCGACCCTGGACCTGGCCAGCGCCCTGGAAGCCAAAGGCTACAAAGCCGCAGCGCTGAACGGTGACATTGCCCAGAACCAGCGTGAGCGCGTGATCGACTCCCTCAAGGATGGCCGCCTGGACATCGTTGTGGCGACCGACGTTGCTGCCCGTGGCCTGGACGTTCCGCGCATCACCCACGTATTCAACGTGGACATGCCGTACGATCCGGAATCCTACGTTCACCGTATCGGCCGTACTGGCCGTGCTGGTCGCGAAGGCCGTGCGCTGCTGCTGGTTACCCCGCGTGAGCGTCGCATGCTGCAAGTAATCGAGCGTGTAACTGGCCAGAAGGTAGCTGAAGTTCGCCTGCCGGACGCCCAGGCCGTTCTCGATGCCCGCATCAAGAAACTGACCAACAGCCTGTCGCCACTGGTGGCTGAGGCCGAATCGACCCACGGTGATCTGCTCGATCGCCTGACCGCCGACATCGGTTGCACCCCACGCGCCCTGGCCGCTGCACTGCTGCGCAAGGCCACCAATGGCCAAGCGCTGAACCTGGCTGCAATCGAGAAGGAACGTCCCCTGGTGCCGAACAGCGCACCGCGTGGCGATCGTCCCGAGCGTACCGGTGATCGTCCAGACCGTGGTGATCGCGAGCGTCGTGCACCGATCCCGCTGGCCGAAGGTCGTGCGCGCTGCCGTACTGCGCTGGGTGCCCGTGACGGCATCGCCGCCAAGAACCTGCTGGGTGCCATTCTTAACGAAGGTGGCCTGGCTCGCGAAGCGATCGGTCGCATCCAGGTGCGTGACAGCTTCAGCCTGGTGGAACTGCCGGAAGATGGTCTGGAGAAGTTGCTCACCAAGCTCAAAGACACTCGTGTGGCTGGCAAGCAGCTCAAGCTGCGTCGCTATCGCGAAGATTGATCGGCTCTTGGGCTGATTGATCGAGCATGAAAAATCCCCGACTGGTTCGGGGATTTTTTATGCGTGTCGTTTGGTGTGCCGTCAGGGGGGCGTGGATAGAGGCCAATCAGTCAATCGAACCGATAGATGTCCATCCCCAGTGCCCCCATCGTGAACCCCGCATGGACAACGCTGAACTTGCCCCCCGCACCCCGGGCAAAATACAGCGGCAGCAAGTGCTCATCGCTGGGGTGGCTGCGCGCGGCGTTCGGCGCCTGGCGACGGTAATCATGCAGCGCGGCCTCGTCGTCGGCCGCCAGCTTCTCAACCATCCAGTCGCGAAAGGCCTTGGCCCAGGGCTCAATGCTGTCGGGGCCGGCGTTCCAGTCCAGGTCGCGCAGGTTGTGGGTGATGCTGCCGGAACCGATCAGCAAGATGCCTTGCTGACGCAGGCTCGCCAGGGCCTGGCCGACCTGTGTCTGCAACATCGGTCCCTGGCGGCTGGGCAGGGAAACCTGCACCACCGGGATGTTGGCCTCCGGGTACATCAAAGACAATGGCACCCAGACGCCATGGTCGGACGGCCGTTGAGGGTCGAGGCGTGCCGGCAGGTTCGCGGTGTTGAGCACGGCTGCGACTTGCGTCGCCAGTTGAGGATCGCCAGGCGCGGGGTACTGCACCTCATACAAGGCTGGTGGAAAGCCGCCGAAGTCGTGCCAGGTGCGCGGCTGCGGATTGGCGCTGACCAGCAATTCGTTGCTTTCCCAGTGGGCGGACACGATGACGATGGCCTTGGGCTTGGGCAATTGAGCGGCCAGGCGAGCCAATGCCGGACCGCTGTCGCCGGGCTCCAAGGCGAGCATCGGTGAGCCATGGGAGATAAACAGGCTGGGCAGCATGAAGGGGCTCCTGAGCGTTAAGATGTGATCATCTTCCGTCAGGTCAATGATCTAAATCTAATATAAGTTTTAGCCCGTTTTTATCGAATTTATTGGAGTTATCATGGAGCCCGAGTTTTGGCACAAGCGCTGGTCATCGAACCAGATTGGTTTTCACTTACTGGAGGTGAACCCGTACCTGCAACGGTTCTGGCCGCAACTGGGCCTGGTCCAGGGCAGTCGGGTGCTGGTGCCTTTGTGTGGCAAAAGCCTGGATCTGCTGTGGCTTGCCCATCAGGGGTATTCGGTGCTGGGCGTGGAATTGTCGGAAAAAGCCACAATCGATTTTTTCCTTGAGCATCAGCTTGAGCCGAGTGTGAGCGAGGAGGGCGTATTCAAGGTCTTTCGTGCGGCTGATATCGAGATTCGCTGCGGTGATTTCTTTGCCCTGGATCGGGAGGATGTGGCCGATTGCACGGCGTTGTACGACCGCGCGGCGCTGATCGCTTTGCCGGCGCCGATGCGGGAACGGTACGCGGCTCATCTGCAGAGGATCTTGCCCAACGGCGTCGGGTTGTTGATTACCCTGGATTACAACCAGGATGAAATGCCTGGTCCGCCTTTCTCTGTGGGAAATGATGAGGTGCAGCGGCTACTGGGGGATGTCTGGCGGCTGGAGGTCTTGCAGGAGCAGGACGTGTTGGGTGAAAGCTGGAAGTTCTTGCAGGCTGGGGTGACGCGGTTGGATGAGCGGGTGTATCGGATTTCCAGTCGTTGATGCTGTGCGTCTATGCCGGCGCCATCGCGAGCAAGCTCGCTCCCACAGTTGATCGGCAGTGAATAAAGAGTCTGCGTCTACCGAAGATTCCTGTGGGAGCGAGCTTGCTCGCGATGACGCCAGACCTGGCAGCGCATAAACCTGCAGATAAAAAAAGCCCGCATCTCTGCGGGCTTTTCTTGACGCTCGAACCTGTCAGCCGCGACGACGCAGTGCGTCGATACGCTCTTCCAGCGGCGGGTGGCTCATGAACATGCGAGCCAGGCCCTGCTTGATGCCACCGTTGATGCCAAAGGCATTCAGGGTGTCGGGCATGTGCACCGGCAAGCCTTGCTCGGCGCGCAGGCGTTGCAGGGCACTGATCATGGCGCTGGTGCCCGCCAGGCGTGCACCGGCGTCGTCGGCGCGGAACTCGCGCTTGCGCGAGAACCACATGACGATGGCGCTGGCGAGGATACCCAGTACCAGCTCGGCGAAGATGGTTGCCACGTAGTAGGCGATACCCTGGCCTTCTTCGTTCTTGAAAATCACCTTGTCGACGAAATTGCCGATGATGCGGGCAAAGAACATCACGAAGGTGTTCACTACGCCCTGGATCAACGCCAGGGTCACCATGTCGCCGTTGGCGACGTGGCCGATCTCGTGGGCCAGCACGGCCTTGACTTCATCGGGGGAAAACCGCTCGAGCAAACCCTGGCTGACGGCGACCAGTGCGTCGTTCTTGTTCCAGCCGGTGGCGAAGGCATTGGCCTCGTAGGCTGGGAAAATCCCGACTTCCGGCATCTTGATACCGGCTTCGCGGGACAATTGCTCGACAGTTTGCAGCAGCCATTGTTCGTGACGCGTGCGCGGTTGGCTGATGATCTGGGTGCTGGTGCTCATCTTCGCCATCCACTTGGAGATGAACAGCGAGAACAGGGAACCGGCGAAACCGAACACCGCACAGAAAATCAGCAGCTGATTGAGGTTGAGATCAACCCCGTTGGCCGCCATGAACCCGTTGAAGCCGAAGAGGCTCAGGGTGATGCTGGCAATCAGCACGACCGCCAGGTTAGTGGCCAAGAACAGCAGGATGCGCATCATGGTTGTGAAAATCTCCTCGTGCTAAAGATGTAGCGTTATGCGGGGTATATAAGGTGCCGCCGCAGGCTATTCAACTCGCCGACTATTTCAAACTGTGTCCTACAGCCGTCCTAAATGTTTGAAAGACTTTTCTGAAAGTGACTGGGGAAAAAAATATGGCGCCTGCCCCCCGTGAACGTTGAGCCGGGGTGCCCGTGGGTTGCCCAACCCCTAGTGTAGAAGGCCTTGCGGAGTCGGCAGAACGGATGTGTTGCTGAATCAAACAGCGTGCGAGGCTAGGGCTCCCCCGCACGCTGTCTGGCTTATTGACGGTAGGACTTGAGGAAGTTGCCGATCCGGCCAATGGCCTGGTCGAGGTCATCGACCCGTGGCAGGGTCACGACGCGGAAGTGATCCGGCCACGGCCAGTTGAACGCTGTGCCCTGGACCACCAGCAGCTTCTCGGACAGCAGCAGGTCGAGGACGAATTTTTCATCGTTGTGGATCGGGCAGACCTTCGGGTCGATCCGTGGGAAGGCATACAGCGCGCCCATCGGCTTGACGCAACTGACGCCGGGAATGTCGTTGAGCAGTTCCCAGGTTCGATTGCGCTGTTCCAGCAGCCGGCCCTGGGGCAGGACCAGGTCGTTGATGCTCTGGTAACCGCCCAGTGCCGTCTGGATCGCATGCTGGCTCGGCACGTTGGCACACAGGCGCATGTTGGCCAGCATGTCGATGCCTTCGATGTAGCTCTGGGCATGATGCTTGGGACCGGAAATAACAACCCAGCCTGAACGGAAACCCGCTACCCGATAGGATTTGGACAGGCCGTTGAAGGTCAGGCACAGCAGGTCTGGTGCCAGGGATGCAGTGCAGATGTGCACGGCGTCGTCGTAGAGGATCTTGTCGTAGATCTCGTCGGAAAACACCACCAGGTTGTGTTGGCGGGCCAGTTCCAGCATGCCCAGCAGCACTTCCCTGGAATACACCGCGCCGGTCGGATTGTTCGGGTTGATGATTACCAGAGCCTTGGTATTGGGCGTGATCTTGGCCTTGATGTCCGCCAGGTCGGGAAACCAGTTGGCCTGTTCGTCGCACAGGTAATGCACCGGATTGCCACCCGACAGGCTCACGGCAGCGGTCCACAGCGGATAGTCCGGCGCCGGGACCAGCACTTCGTCGCCATTGTTGAGCAGAGCCTGCATGGACATCACGATCAGCTCGGACACGCCGTTACCCAGGTAGATGTCCTCGATGCCGACACCTTCGACCTGCTTCTGCTGGTAGTACTGCATCACGGCCTTGCGGGCGCTGAACAGGCCCTTGGAGTCGCTGTAGCCCTGGGCGGTCGGCAGGTTGCGGATGACGTCCTGGAGGATTTCATCGGGCGCTTCGAAACCAAAGGGGGCCGGGTTACCGATGTTCAGCTTGAGGATGCGATGGCCTTCCTCTTCCAGGCGTTTGGCGTGCTTGAGCACCGGGCCGCGAATGTCGTAGCAGACGTTGGCGAGCTTGTTCGATTTGCTGACCTGCATGGCGATGTGTTCCCGAAAATGAACGATCCAGGCGGCGTATGAACTACCGTACTGGGAATCCTGCGTCTGTGCCCAGGCCTGACGCGGTATAGGCGTCACAATCCGTTTGAATGCGCATGACGTGACTGCCAGACTGGCGTCTGACGAGGCGCAATCATACGTGCCGCCCGATCTGCGGAAAAGCGTCGGATCGGGCTTTTTCAATTGCCGAGGTAGGACGATGGAAAAGTTGGAAAAAACCCTTGAGGAATGGCGCTCCATGCTCGACCCGGAGCAGTACAACGTCTGTCGGTTGAAGGGCACCGAACGGCCATTCTCCGGTAAATACAACGCCACCAAGACCGACGGTGTGTATCACTGCATCTGCTGCAACGAACCATTGTTCGATTCGCAGACCAAATTCGATTCCGGTTGTGGCTGGCCGAGTTTCTACGCGCCGATCGAGGGCAGCGCGGTGGTGGAGGTGCGGGACGTCAGCCACGGCATGATTCGCACCGAGGTGGTCTGCGCCAGATGCGACGCCCACCTGGGCCACGTCTTCCCCGACGGTCCGCCGCCCACGGGTTTGCGGTACTGCATCAACTCGGTGTGCCTGGATCTCGTGCCCCGCGATTAAATTGGCCGCCGCCCTTGTGGCGAGGGGATTTATCCCCGCTGGGCTGCGCAGCAGCCCCAAGAACGGTAACTTCGGTGTCTCAGGTTGATCGCATTCAGCCTTTTGGAGTCGCTGCGCAACCCAGCGGGGATAAATCCCCTCGCCACAGGTCTGTTCGGCTGCAGCATCATCGATGCCCATACCGATCTCGATAATTAAATTGCACACAATTGAATCGCTCGCTATCTTCACCGCCTGTCCTATTCGTTTTGGAGCCTTGCCATGAGCGACAATCTGCTGAGCATCCCGTGCACCACCATCAAGGGGGAGCAAAAGACCCTCGCCGATTTCACCGGCAAGGCTGTGCTGGTGGTCAACACGGCCAGCCAGTGCGGGTTCACTCCGCAGTACAAGGGGCTTGAGGCGTTGTGGCAGACCTACAAGGACCAGGGCCTGGTGGTGTTGGGCTTTCCCTGCAATCAGTTTGGCAAGCAGGAGCCGGGCGACGAGGGGGCGATTACCGAGTTCTGCGAGTTGAACTTCGGTGTGAGTTTTCCGCTGTTCAAGAAAATCGAGGTCAACGGCGCCAACGCCCATCCCCTGTTCGTCCAGCTTAAACAGCGGGCGCCCGGGGTGCTGGGGTCCAAAGGCATCAAGTGGAATTTCACCAAGTTCCTGATCGGCAGGGACGGCCAAGTGGTCAAGCGTTTTGCCCCGACCACCAAGCCCCAGGACCTGACCAGTGAGATCGAAGCGCTGCTCAAATGAATGACCTGTCAGTCGATTCCCTGAAGCTCGACAGCCAGTTGTGCTTCAAGCTGTACGCTGCTTCGCGTGCGGTGATCCGTGGCTACAAGCCGATGCTCGATGAGCTTGGCCTGACCTATCCGCAATACCTGGCGATGCTGGTGCTGTGGGAATGGCAGGACACGGCCCCGCCACAGCCCACGGTCAAGGCGCTGGGTGAACGTTTGCTGCTGGATTCCGGGACGCTGACGCCGCTGCTCAAGCGCCTGGAACAGCTGGACCTGGTCCAGCGCCAGCGTTCGGCCCGGGACGAGCGGGAGGTGCACTTGAGCCTGACGGCTGCCGGGCGAGCCTTGCGTGAACAGGTCGGCCCGCTCAAGGCCCGCCTGTTGTGCGACAGCGGTATCGAGCTGGACCGCCTCGCAACGTTGCGAGACGGTCTCGATCACCTGTTGGGCCAAATCAAAGCGCTGACGTAGTCGGCACCCACTGGTCCAGCACTGCCGCCAGTTCTTCGCGGCGGAACGGCTTGGACAGGTAATCGTTCATGCCGGCCGCACGGCAGCGCTCACGTTCTTCGGGCATTGCGTTGGCCGTCAGGGCGACAATCGGCAGGTCCGACCAGCGCCCGCTTTGGCGGATCTGTCGACTGGCTTCGTAGCCATCCATCACCGGCATGTTGCAGTCCATCAACACCAGGTCGAACACCCGCTGTTCCAGTTGACTCAGGGCTTCGGCGCCGTGGGCTGCGACGGTGACTTCGCAGCCCAGCTTTACCAACATCCCCTTGGCCACCAGTTGGTTGACCGGGTTGTCCTCCACCAGCAGCACCCGTCCACGCCTGGACGGCGCCAGGGCTTCGATCTGTGCGTCATCGATGACGGTCGCCTCGCTTTGCATGGCGCGTCGCAGAATCTGGTACAGCGCATGGCGCGCCAGCGGCCGGGCCTGCTGTATCAGCGGGGCGAGGGCGGCGGCTTCTTCGCTGGGCATGAAGCTGCCATAGGCGGTCACCAGCAGGATCGGTGCGTCAAAGGTTGGCCGCAGGTTGAACAGGCATTCCGGGCAGTCGGTAATCAGTACATCGGGTGTGAGCCCCAGCAACCCGTCGTCGATGGAGCGCTGCACATAATCCAGGCCCCATCCCGGCAACAGCATGCCCAGCAACTCGGCCAGGCCGCTGCTGCTGCCGGTGATGGCGACGACGTTGCCGCGCAACGGTTCGACCGGCGTTGCCGGGAGATGGCAGGGCAGGGGCAGGTCGGCACAGAACTGACTGCCAAAGCCGGCTTCGGAACTGATCGTCAATCGGCCCTGCATGGCTTCGCAGAGGTTGTAGGTCAGTGCCAGGCCCAGCCCGGTGCCACCGAACTGGCGGGTAATCCCGGCGCCGGCCTGGGTGAACGGTTGCAGGATTCTCGCCTGGGCTTCCTGGGGGATACCGATGCCCGTGTCGCAGACCTCGATGCGCACGCCGCCTTCGTAATGACTCAACTTCACGTCGACCCGGCCGAAGCGCGTGAACTTCAGTGCATTGGACAGCAGGTTGCTGACGATCTGTCGTACCCGGGTCGGGTCGCCGAGTACCTGCGCCGGGAACTGCGGCTTGATCAGGCAGGCCAGTTCGACACTAGGGGCCGCGTTCTGGGAAAGCAGGTTGGCCGTATCCTCCACCAGGGCGCCGAGGTCGAACGGGATGCGTTCGAGTTCCAGTTGACCGGCGTCGAATTTCGACAGGTCGAGGATATCGTTGAGCAGTTCGACCAATACCTTGCCCGAGTCATGGGCAATCGATAGCTGTTGCTGTTGTTCGGCCGTCAGGGGGCCGTCCAGGGACAAGGCGATCATTCCCAGCAGGCCGTTGAGCGGTGTGCGGATCTCGTGGCTCATGTTGGCGAGGAACGCAGAACGGGCCTCGGCCATGTCCAGGGCCGTGCGCCGGGCCACTTCCAGTTCCTCGTTGGACTGGCTGAGGCGGGCGTTACTGGCCTTGAGTTCGGCGGTGCGTGCCGAGACGATGTTCTCCAGTTGCGCGAGGTATTCGGTGAGGCGATTTTCGGCCGTGCGCCGCTGCTGGATTTCGGTGGAGATATTTTCGAACTGCTGGTTGGCGACGGAAACCAGTACGCCGATTTCATCGGACTGGTGGCCGGCCGGGCATTCCAGGCGATTCTGTTCGTTGCTGCTCGGGTCGCGGCTGCTCAGTTCGCGGATGACCCGCACCAGGGGCTTGGTCAGCATCACGTAGAACAATGCCAGCAGCAGGCCAGTCAGGATCAGGCTGCGGGCGAAGCCGTTGAGCAAGGTGACCTCGGCACGGCGCAGGAAACGACTGCCGAATGCATAGGTGTCGACGTCCAGTCGCAGCATGCCCAGGGATTCGCTGGGCAAGTGATCCAGGTAGAGCCGATCCTCGAACTGACGCTGGGCGCCGAACAGGAAATCGCTGATGAACCGGTAGCTGCTTTGCAGCTCGGGCCGCTTGACGCTGGCGAGCACGGTATTGTTGTTGTCGATCAGCTCGGCCCCAATGATGGCTGGTGAGCGCAACAGGCCCATGGACAGCTCCTGGGCGAGCTCTGCGTCGATGTTGTAGGCGATGCGCGAGGCCGGGTTGTGGCTGATTTCCAGCAGCGAGAGGATTTCACGGTTGATCGACGCGTCTTCGCTGGCATAATCGATGCCGATCTGCATCAGACTGAGCAAGGTGCCCAACACGAAGCCCACCAGGACGGTCAGGCGGGCCTGCTTGTAGGAAAGCCGTTGGGTGAATCTGATGTCCATTGAGTGATGAACCACTTACGTTTCCCTTCGCCGGTCAAGCATAGCTGATCATCTCTGAATACCGGTGCAGCCGGTGTGTATTGTGTGAAGTAGACCCGCCATTGGATATGACGTTTCGTAGCTCGAGCGCCATCATTACTGTGAACCTGTCCGAGGAGAAGACGTGGACTCGCGATTGAATGCTTTTCTTGAGCGTGCCGATGCCGTGCTGGCCCGGATCGAGCCTTTGCTGCCGGCGCCCCGGCCTACCATCGATTGGACCCAGACCCTGGCCGCCCGCTGGCAGCGTGACGGCCGTAGCGGCTACCTGCTGCCGCTGCAGGTCAGCCTCGACATGCGCCTGTCGGACCTGATCGGCGTGGACCGCCAGGTCGAACAACTGGGCCGCAATACCCGGCAGTTCATCGATGGCATGCCCGCCAACCATGCCTTGCTCTGGGGCTCGCGTGGCACCGGCAAGTCGTCCCTGGTACGCGCCCTGTTGGCTGAACATGCCCCGCATGGCCTGCGCTTGATCGAGATCGAACGCGATCACCTGGCCGATCTGCCTCGGGTGGTGGAGCAGGTTGCGAAACTGCCCCAGCGCTTCGTGTTGTTCTGCGATGACTTGTCGTTCGAATCCGGTGAAGGCGATTACCGCGTGCTCAAGAGCGTGTTGGATGGATCCCTGGAGCAGGCGCCGGACAACGTGTTGCTGTATGCCACTTCCAACCGTCGTCACCTGGTGCCGGAGAAGGAAAGCGACAACGAGAACTGGAAACGGGTCGACGGCGAACTTCATCCCAGCGAAGCGGTAGAGGACAAGATCGCCTTGTCCGACCGCTTTGGCCTGTGGCTGTCGTTTTATCCGTTTACCCAGGAGCATTTCCTCGACGTGGTGGAGCACTGGATCGGCGAATTGGCAGCCAAGGCCGGGCTGGCCTGGCAGCGCGACGAAGCGCTGGATGTACTGGCGGTGCGCTGGGCAACCGGTCGCGGCAATCGCAACGGACGTTGCGCCTATCAGTTTGCCCGTTATTGGGTAGGCCTGAAATTGTTGGAGCACAAGGCATGATCGATTTGAAGGGCACCGGAGTCGGCCTTGACGGCTACGCGTTGTTATCGGCACAGCTGGAATCCTTGCTGGCCGATGAGCGTGACTTCATCGCCAACGCCGCGCAGTTCTCGGCTTTCCTGTCCAGTCAGCTGGACGACCTGAACTGGGCCGGTTTTTACCTCAATCGCAACGAAGAGCTGGTCCTGGGACCGTTCCAGGGCCAGATCGCCTGCGTGCGGATCCCCTTTGGCCGCGGCGTGTGCGGTACGGCGGCCGCGACCCGGCAGACCCAGCGCGTCGAAGACGTCCATGCCTTCGCCGGGCACATCGCCTGCGACAGCGCGTCGAACAGCGAACTGGTGGTGCCGCTGGTCAAGGACGGGCGACTGATCGGCGTGCTCGACCTGGACAGCCCGAAACTGGCGCGTTTTACCGAGCATGATCAAGCCGGCATCGAGCAGTTGGCCGCGATATTCCTGCGCCTGACGGATTGCTGATCATGCCTTCAACCCTGCCTTGACCAGCAGGTCGTGGGGATCGATTTCGTCGATCTGGTGCGGGTCGAGGAACTGGTTGGCGTAGCTCAGGTAGATCTTTTCATCGATGAACAGCCCGAACAGCTCGGGATCGATATGGGCGTCACGGCACATGGTGGCCATGATGCCCAGGGCCTCGCTCAGTTTCTTCGCTTTCTTGTAGGGGCGGTCGGCTGCCGTCAGCGCTTCGAAAATGTCGGCAATGGCCATCATGCGCGCCGGCAGGCTCATCTCTTCGCGTTTGAGGCGCTTGGGATATCCACTGCCGTCCATCTTCTCGTGATGACCGCCAGCGATCTCCGCCACGTTGTCCAAGTGGCTGGGAAAGGGCAACTGGCTGAGCATCAGGATCGTCTGCACCATGTGATGGTTGATGACGTAGCGCTCCTCGCGGGTTAGCGTGCCTCGCGTGATGCTCAGGTTGTAGAGCTCGCCGCGGTTGTATTTCCAGGCCGGTACGTCGAGCTGGAAGCCCCACGGATTTTCCGCCGGGATCAGTTCGGCTTGGTGGTGTTCGAGCAGGTGCTCGGGCTTGTCTGCCAACAGTGGCTCAGTGACCGGTAGTGTCGGCTTGGGCGTGCGGGCCTGGCGTCGGTTTTCTTCCCAGGAAACCCCCAGGCGATCATCGAGGGTCCGCGTCCACGGGCGTTGCGCGATGTGTCGCAGGCGTTGCAGATCGGCCTCGGCCATGGCTTCGGAGCCCAGGTTGCAGCGGGCGACGAAAGCAAAGTCGTCATCCAGGGTCGTCAATGTCGCGTCGCGCTGTTGCGCCAGGGATGACGGCTCGCCGCCGCTTGCCACGGCCTGCCAGTAATCGACCCAGGCGTCGCGCTTGAGCACCTCGAAGCGGGTGCGTATCTCGTGGATCCGGTCGTTCAGGGTTTCCAGCTTGGTGGCCTTGTCGACCACATATTCGGGGGTGGTGACCTTGCCGCAATCGTGCAGCCAGGCGGCGATGTGCAGGGCTTCCCATTCGTCCTCGGTGGGCCGATAGGTTTCGAATGCCGGTAGCTGGCTGGCGGCGGCCGCCTGGGCGAGCATCAGGGTCAGGACCGGCACCCGCTGGCAATGGCCGCCAGTGTAGGGACTCTTGGCATCGATCGCGCCGGCCAGCAATTGGATGAAGGCGTCCAGCAACTGCTTTTGCCTGGCTTGCAGGCGCTGGCCCTCGATGCTCACGGCGGCGGCACCGGACACGGCCTGCAGGAAGGCGATGCGGTCGGGCTGCAGTTTTTCCAGGTCGGCTTCGGTGCCGCTGTCGGTGATCAGCAGTACCAGTACGCCGACGGTTTCCTGGTGCCGATTGCGAAGGCGAATGCCGATCAGATGGACGCGCGGCGAGTCCAGCTCCCGCAGGACGCTCTGCAGATCGGCTGCCTGTTCGAAGCCCAGGGAGGCCACGAGGTTGTCCGAGGTGGCCAGTTGCTGGAGCCATTGCGGGCTGTCGCCAGCCTGGAGCTCATGACTGCGTAACTTGAAGGTCTCGAGGTCCCTGGGTGTTCCATTGATGACCAGCCCATACGGCTTGACCCGGTTGTCGTCGTTCTCGCGCAAGTAGATCAGGCCTGCCTGGGCCTGGCCGATTTTTACGGTTTCAAACAACACCCGTTCCAGCAACGGGGCGAAGCGGGTTTCGGCGCGCAGGCTGGCGGTGATTTCAAAGAAACTCGCCAGGGTCTCTTTCATGCGCGCCATCGACACGCTCAACTGATCGACTTCCAGCACCGGGGAGCGACGGGACACCGGGTAGTTGAAGTCAAAGCTGCGAATGGCATCGGCCTCCTGCACCAGTTCGCGCAAGGGCTTGACCAGGATCCTGGACGTCAGCCACCCCAGGGGCAGGCACAGCAGCAGCGTGGCGAGGGTGATGAGCGCGCCTTGCCAGCGCATGCGATAGGCATTGTCCAGCAGCTCATCTTCAGGGACCAGCAGCGCCAGTTCCAGGCCCTGGGGCCCGCCTTCCTGCATGTGGCTGCGAGAAACGATCCACTGGCGTCCGTCCGTTTCCAGGCGCGTGGCATCGGTGTGGTCGTCGAGCGCCGCGGCGATGGCCGGGCTGAGGTCTCGGGCCTTGATCAGGCGTGCCGACTGGGCATCGGCGAGCAGCCGGCTGCTGTCGGGATAACCCACTGCGTTGCCCTCGGGATCGAGCAAGACGACTTCGGTGCCGGTGGTCACCTTGTGTTTGGCCAGGGTCTGGGACAGGGCCGCCAGGGTCAGGTCGGCGCCGATGACAGCCTGCTCGCCACTGCGCAGGGCGAGGGTGGTGCCGACGTTATGGGTGGAGAAAAAAACGTAGGGCTCGGTGGTGATCTGCTCGGTGCTGTCGGCGGCGCTGCGAAACCAGCTGCGGCTGCGGGGGTCGTAGGTTTCGTCGGCAATGTCCCGGCGCCCGATGAGCGTCAGCGTCTCGTCGTAGAACAGCGACTGGGAGTGAACCGGGCCTTGCTCGGTTGCCCGCTCCACGGTCCAGACTTGGTAAACCGCCTCGGCCGGTGCCTGCAGGGCGACTTTCAGGGTCGCGGTGCGCAATGGCCGGACCATCATGAAGTTGCCCTGATGATCGCCCAGGTACAACGATGCCAGGTTCGGGTTGTCCCGCAGTGCCTGGCTGAAGGGCACGAGCAGGGCCAGGCGTTGCGCCATCTGGGGAGTGCGCGTCGCCGGGTAGTCGGCCAACAGGCTCAACAGGTGGCGGATGGGTTCGTAGGTGTCGTATAGATCCAGGCGCACATCCTGTTCAATACGGTTGAACAGTTTCTCACTGCTGGACAGGATGATTTGCGTGGTTTGCCGGTAATTGAAAATCCCCAGCACCACCCCGGTCAGCAACAGAAGCAGGGTAAACATCACGCTGATGTGAACGTGCAGGGGGAACCGGCGTTTTTCCGGACGCGGTGCGCTGGGCATTGCAGTCACTCCAAGTGTCAGGGGGCGTTCTCGATGGGTGTCCCCGCGTGCAGGGAAACCGATCGAGAACCCCCCAGGTACGCACTGCTGAGCGAATAGCATAGTAAACGCTGGATTATTTTGCCTTGGCGATCTCCGTTTCGAGGGCCCGCTCCAGTTCGCTCATGGCTCGGTCGAGGGCGTCGATGCAATCGCTGATTCGCCTGGGCGCCTGGGCCTGGTGACAAGCGTGCTCCAACGCCTCGCACCGCTGGATCAGTGAGGTTGCCTGGACGATGCGGGCGACGCCTTTTATCTTGTGCGCTATTTCGGTCAGCGCTGGCCGGTTTGCGCTGTGGGCGACGTCGAGCAACTCCTGGCGGTCCGAGCGGCTGCTGCTGAGCAATTCGGCCAGCAGCCGCCGGTTGGACGACGGGTCGCCGCCGGTCAACGCCTGCAGGCTTTGTATGCTGAAAACTGCCGGACAACTGGCGGGTTTGACCGCCTTGATCCATTGGCTCAAGGCGCTCAGGCTGATTGGCTTGAACAGGCAGTCGTCCATCCCAGCGTCCTGGCAGCGTTGTTTTTCCTCCGGTTGGGCATTGGCAGTGAACCCCAGTAGGGTGCAGGGCGGTCGTTGCTGCTCGGATTCATCGCGACGAATCGACCGGGCCAGTTCGTAGCCGCTCATGATGGGCATGTTGCAATCAGCGATGACCAGATCGAAGTGGTCCTTTTGCCAGACCTCGAGCCCGTGGGCACCATCATGGGCGACCTGGTAGTGATGGCCCAGGTATTCCAATTGCTGCGACATCAGCAGGCGATTGGCGGGATGATCGTCCACGATCAGGACGTTCAGGGTGGCCTGGGCCGTTTCGATGACCGGTTCAGGTGGGGGGCGAACCGGCGCCGTCGAAAGGACGCTCAGCTGCAGGCAGACCTGGACCTGGGTGCCGATGCCGGGTTGGCTGTTCATGTGCAGGCTGCCGCCCATCATCCGGCACAGGTTGCGACTGATCACCAGCCCTAACCCCGCACCGTTGCGGGCCATCCGGCTGGTGTTATCGACCTGGGCAAACGGCTTGAACAAACGTTGCAGGTCCGCCGGAGCAATACCGATGCCGCTGTCGCTGACCTCCAGGTGCATTTGCAGGACGTCGTCCCGGTCGGTTGGAGATAGCCGGACCTTGATCACTACCTGGCCCTGCTCGGTAAATTTGAGGGCATTGCTGATCAGGTTCGACAGCACCTGTTTGAACCGCAACGGGTCCATCAACACGTCAGGGCTGCCCTCGGCGGCGTCGAACTGCAGGGACAACGCCAGGTTTTTCTGCCGGGCCACGCCCTCGAATACCCGAATGACCGATTGCAGCAACGCCCTGAGATTGACGCGTTCGGGGGCCAGGCTCAGATGACCGGATTCGATACGGGCGATGTCCAGAATATCGCCTATCAGTTCGAGCATGCCGGAGGCCGACTCGTACGCGACTTCGATGGTCGAACGGTCCACACGGCCCTTGTCGGCCTGTTTCAGGGCCAGCTCAAGCATGCCGATCACCGCGTTCATGGGGGTGCGGATTTCATGGCTCATGGTTGCCAGGAACGTGCTTTTGGCGCGGTTCGCGTCATCGGCCCGTTGCTTGGACGCGCGCAGTTCCTCGAACAGCTGGCGCCGCTCACTGATGTCGATCCAGCCGCCGATGATGCCTTGCACTTCGGCGGCGGAGTTTCGGTAGGGGAGGATCCAGTGATAGATCGTCAGTTGCCTGTCCCCGATGTGCAGGGGACGGTCGACGATCAGGGCGGTGCCTTCGGCCATGACGCGTTGGTAGTCTGCCTGGTACTCCTGCGCTTCGAAGGCGTTGCTCATGGATCCTGGCATCAGGCTCTTGCCGATGACGTCCTCGCGTTTGACGTCGAACGTTTGCAGGTAGCTGTCGTTGCAGCTTTGCAGGATGCCGTTGCGATCCCTCACGTAGATGGGATGGGGGGTGCCGTTGAGCAGTGAATGCATGAATTCGAGTTGATCATTGAGGGCCAGTTCCGCCCGTTGGCGTTGCCTGATCTGGCGCTGCATGTAGGCGTTCCACGCCAGGGAAAACAGCAACAACAGGCCAACGCCCACGACGACCTGGAGGAACAGGCGGTTGTAGGTGCGCCAGGTGTGTTCCGAGGGCGAGACGTAACCGCGCCAGCGGTTGTTGATGACGCCCAGTTCGTCAGGGGCGATGCTGGTCAGGGCCTTGTCGAGGATGGCGTTCAACTCTGTGGCGTTTTTTGCCGTGGCCAGCGCGAACATGGCTTGTTGGGTGCCCACCGTGCTGCTGATTTGCAACCTGTCGCGCCACGCATAGGAGGAGATGAAGTAGTTGGCCATCACCTGCGAGTGCACGCTGCCGTCGACCTGGCCATGGGCGAGCATTTCCACGGCGCGCAGGGGGCCGTCCGTTTCGATGATTTGAAGGTTCGGGTACTGGCTGCGTAGCCATCCGATGACCGGATTGCCTTTGGCGATTGCCAGGCTGGCGTGGCCTAACTGATCGAGTGTCGTGGGCGTGTCGGACTGTTTGCGGGTCAGCAGGACGAACGAGCTGTCGACGTAGGGGCGGCTGAACTTCAACTGGAGTTGTCGTTCACTGCTGGGCAACAGTGCGGCGATCATGTCGGCTTGATCGTTGAGGACCGCAGTAATCATTTCGCTGTCGTTCTGGCGGCGCTGGATGTCCAGGCGCAGGCCGGTGCGCAGCCGGATCAGTTCCAGCAGGTCGGCACTGATACCGCGAAAGTCCCCATCCGCATCGAAGAAGGTGAAGGGCGCGGAGGTTTCGTTCACCACCACCCGGACCACCGGATGCCTCGCCAGCCAGCGTTGCTCGCGGTCGGTCAGTTGTATCCTGTGGTCCGTGAGATACAGGTCGCTGCCTGCACTCCAGCGCTTGGAGATGGCGGCTTGCTCGGCAATGGAAACCTGGCTCAGCGTAGCGTTGATGACTTCCAGCAAGCGTGTGTCGCTACGTCGTACGGCGAAACCGAACCCATGGGATTCGTGTTTGCCGAAGCTGGCCATGCGGATATTGCTCAAGTAGCCCTTGTTGATCATGTAGTGGGTGGAAAGGGTATCGCCGAGAAATACATCGGCCTGACCGAAGGCGACGGCATTGATGGCGTTCTGGTAGGACGGGTAGGTGGTAATGAGTGCCTTGGGGTAGAGTTTTTCAATTTCCCGTAGCGGCAGGTAGTGATAAACCATGCTCAGCCGCAACCCCTCGAGATCGTCAGTCAGGGATCGGCTTTCATTCGTTCGGGTGACGAGAACGGGTTGGTCCACTGCGTACGGCGTCGACAGCACAATGTCGGGGTTGCGCGCCTCGAAACCGTTGGCGGTGCCAAGCATATCGATTTGCCCGTCCTTGAGTGCGGCCATGGCCGCCTCGCGGGAATCGAAGCGCAGGACTGTCATGGGCAGGTCGATGGCCTTGGCGATGATGTCGGCGTAATCAGCCGTCAGGCCTTCGTAGTCGCGTCCGCTGGTGGAGAGATCGAAGGGCGGGTAATCCGGGGCGGAAGTTCCCAGGACCAGCGCTTGCCGATCCTGTAGCCAGGCGCGGTGAACATCATCCAGCTTGACCTCGGTATGGGCCATGGACGAGCGGCCCAGCAGGGTATATTGCTCGGGCGCATTGGCTGCCGCTGTGAGCATTCCTGTATAAAACGCTGCGCTGATCAGCAGGAGACATTCGGTTATGCGTCTGAGCATCCTGTTTTTCTCACACCAGCGCGTTGCGCTTCGCCATTTCAATCAGATCGACCAACGACTTGACCTTGAGCTTCTGCATCAGCCGTTTCTTATAAGTACTGACGGTCTTGTTGCTTAGAAACATTCCTTTGGCTATTTCCTTGTTGGTACGACCTTGGGCAAATAGTTGCAGCACCATCAGTTCCCGATCATTGACACTTTTGAAAAGGTCCAGCTCGATACTGCGTGGGTCATCCGGGCGTACCGGATTCAGCGCCTGGCTGGGAAAGTAGTTATAGCCGGACAATACTGCTTTGATTGCGCTGACAAGTTCGCTGAGGTCTTCCTGTTTACAAACGTAACCAGAGGCACCGGACTGCATGCATCGAATGCCGAAGAGGGTCGGCGACTGGGCCGTGAGCACCAGCGTCTTGAGCGGAGTGGTCATGGCGTTGAAGCGCGAGAGGATTTCCAGCCCGTCGAGTTTGGGAATGCTGATATCCAGGATAACCAAGTCTGGCATGCATTCGCGCACCATTTGCATCGCATCGACGCCGTTGTCAGTTTCTCCCACGACCTTATAGCCCTCATGCTCCAGAAGCATGCGAACAGCGAGGCGGATGACCGGATGGTCGTCGACAATGAAAACGGAGTTCATGAATAAATTACCCTGCGAACTTGAATAAAGCGCGCACCTTAGCCCACTTACAACCAGGGCCGTACGAAGAGACGGGCATGCAACTTCAATTTCAGAAGTTTCCTACAAAAAAAGAGGCAAGATATTACGATGTAATCGGTTTTTTAGTAGGTGGATGGCAAAAAGAGGTGGGAGGTGTTGGCAGTGTGTGAAGGGATATTTCTTTGATTGTGTTGGTTGTGCAAACAAAGGAAGCGTTTTTAATCGAGGTGTGTGTAAGCCATACATTATTTATCTACTTCAAACTCCCTGTGGCACAGCGCTACAGAATTCACATTCACCACCAATACCCTGTGGGAGCAAGCTTGCTCCCACTTTTTTCCGAGGCACTGCAAAGGGTGCCTTTTATTGGCGCGTACGGCCGGTCATCTCCTGGGCCATTTCGCTGGCGTAGCTGTCAGTCATCCCGGCGATGAAATCGATCATTCGCAGGAAAGCGCCATGCAAAGGGCCGTTGGGATCCGGGGCGTTGTTCCCCAGCAGGTCGAGAATGCGGCGATTCTTGAACGAAGGCGTGCGGCCCCCATGCTGTTCAAGGGCCGCTCCGCAAAATCCGTTGAGCAGGATTTCCAGCGTGGTGTAGGCGCCGATTTCATGCAGGGTCTTGCGCTTGTCCTGGAAAATTTTCCGGCGCGCCATGTCCTTGGCATTCAACACGCAGCGTTTTGCCGGGCCGTGCATATGCTCCACCAGATCTCCCGGCAATGTGCCGGCAAGCAAGGCTTCCTGCTGTTCGACAAAAGCCCGGGCGGCGGCGTTGGTCAGGTGTTCGATGGCCTTGCCCCGCAGGATCGCCAGTTTGCGTCGCCGTGAGTCCTGCGGCCCTAGCTGCCGGTAAGTGTCCGGAAGATCATCGCCCACTAGGTCCAGGAGCAGCGATTCCACCTGGGGGTATTCCAGGAGATCCATCCCCACGCCGTCTTCCAGGTCGATCAGCGCGTAGCAGATGTCATCGGCAGCTTCCATCAGGTACACCAAGGGATGCCGTGCCCAGCGTTGATCCTCGATCTGTGGCAAACCGAGTTTGTGGGCAATCTGCTCCAACAGCGGCAGTTCGCTCTGGTAGCAACCGAACTTGTGCTTCTTGTAGCCCAGCGAGTCCGCGTGGCGGGCTGTCCAGGGGTATTTCAAATAGGTACCGAGGGTGGCATAGGTCAGCCGCGTTCCGCCGTCGAACTGATGGTATTCAAGTTGGGTGAGGACGCGGAATCCTTGGGCGTTACCTTCGAAGTTGAGGAAGTCGTTGCGCTCGGCTTCGCTCATTGCATCGAGCCAACCACGGCCGGCAGCCTGCTGGAACCAATAGCGGATAGCATCCTCGCCGGAGTGACCGAACGGCGGGTTGCCAATGTCGTGGGCCAGGCAGGCCGATTGCACCACCATGCCCAGGTCGCTTGGCTCGCACCAGTCAGGCAGGGCATTGCGGATGGTTTCCCCCACGCGCATGCCCAGGGAACGCCCGACGCAGCTGACTTCCAGGGAATGGGTCAGGCGAGTATGGATATGGTCGTTGCTGGAGACCGGATGCACTTGCGTCTTGCGTCCGAGGCGGCGGAAGGCGCCGGAAAAGATGATGCGGTCGTGGTCCTTGTGGAAAGGACTGCGGCCCAGTTCTTGTGGACTGTGCAGCGGTTTTCCGAGGCGTTCGCGAGTCAGCAGGGTGTGCCAATCCAAGGCCGGTTGCTCCGTTTGATGATGTCGGTGTCCTAGCTTCCCGGTTCGTGGGCTGCCCTGCAAGGCCTATAGGCCTGCACAGACTTGATACACAACCCTGTGTGGCGAGGGAGCTTGCTCCCGCTGGACTGCGAAGCAGGCCCATTTTTGTGAGTGCTTCCCACTCAAGCGGGAGCAAGCTCCCTCCCCACCGGGGCCTCAGGGTTTGCGCAGGTCTTTGGCCAGCTTGATCAACGGCAGCAATGTCGTTGCCAGGCGGATCAGGCCAGTCAAGCCACTGCCACCACCATTGCGGGTTCGTTTGCCGGTGATGAAACCGAGCAGGGACACCGCCGCCACGCCCCACAGTGGCACGTGCTTGATGCCGAAGCCTTCGTGCCAGCTTTGCGTCAAGCCGCGTGCCCGTTGTAAGGGCTGCAGCAACTGGCGTGTTTCCTGGCGGATTTCCTGGCGGTGCATTTCCATGCGCAGACGCACCAGCGCCTTGCGCATTTCCTGTCGTGTCCGGGCTTGAGGAATATCAGGCAGGCTCATGGCAACAGGCGCTCCCGATCATTGGCCAGTTCTTCGAGGGTGGCGTGGAAAGGAGAGGACTCGTCGTAGATCGCCGCCTTGAGCCGAAGCCCGCAGAACAGCGCCGCCAGCAGATAAAACAGGCACAGGCCGATAATGCCGGCCAGACGATAGGTGTCCCATACCAGGATCAGTACCAGCGCCGAAAGCCCGACCAACAGCAGCAGGCCGAACACCAGCGCAAGGCCGGCGAACAGCAGGAGGCTGACAGTGCGTGCCTTCTGTTCCTGCAGCTCCATGCCGAACAATTCGACGTGGCTATGCAGCAAGCCAAGGAGCGCCGCGCCCAGGCGGCGTGCTGTAGCTTTTGTGCCCGCTTCGGACGAGCTGGATTCGTCGATACCCATCATCAGCGCCGTGTCGCCAGCAGACCAATCAGAAAGCCAACGCCTGCCGCAATGCCTACGGATTGCCAAGGGTTGGCCTGTACATATTCCTCGGTGGCGACCACCGCAGCCTGGCCGCGTTCGCGCATGGAATCTTCCGTCAGCTTGAGCGTTTCGCGGGCGCGCAGGAGGGTTTCGTGAATCTGGCTGCGCAGTGCATCGGCTTGATCGCCTGCCAGCGTCGCGGTGTGATCGAGCAACCGCTCCGTGTCGCTGACCAGCGTCTGGAAATCTTCCATCAGGGTTTCTTGAGCAGTCTTTGCCTGGGTTCTGGCCATCGGTGAATCTCCGTAAGTGACGTCTGAAACGTTCGAGTATGAGCCTGGCTGGAAGGTTCAGTACAAGTGGCTGGTACAACTTTTGCTCAGGTTTTTGCCATGTACTGGTGCATCAGCTTGCGCCAGTGCGCTGAAGCTGGGCGAAAGCCCGAAAAACCTTAACCCAAATAATCAAAACCCGCGAAGCACCTCCAAGCGGGATTTCGTTTTGACCATTCTTGCGCACCAAAGCGGTTCGTTGGCCTGCGTACGGCCAATGAGTCGTTTCAACTTGGTGCGTTCGCAAGGCAGGCGAACCGGTTTGGTGCTTTTTTCAACTTTTTCAGGTCTGCCCATACCATGGAAAATATGCAAAACGCCGTGGACGGTCTGGTCCACAGCTCCAACACGCTGTTCATCCTGCTCGGCGCGGTCATGGTCCTGGCCATGCATGCCGGCTTTGCGTTTCTTGAAGTGGGGACGGTCCGGCAAAAGAACCAGGTCAATGCACTGTCGAAAATCCTCAGCGATTTCGCGATCTCGACCCTGGCCTATTTCTTTATAGGCTATTGGATTGCCTACGGTGTGACCTTCCTGCAACCGGCGGCGGTGCTCAGCGCCGATCATGGTTATAGCCTGGTGAAGTTCTTCTTTCTGCTGACCTTTGCCGCTGCGATCCCGGCCATCATTTCCGGTGGTATTGCCGAACGTGCCCGGTTCGCACCGCAGTTGTGCGCCACGGTGCTGATCGTGGCGTTTGTCTATCCGTTTTTCGAGGGCATGATCTGGAACGGCAATTTCGGCCTGCAGGCCTGGCTGCAAGCCCGGTTCGGCGCCAGTTTCCATGACTTCGCCGGCTCCGTGGTGGTGCATGCCATGGGCGGCTGGCTGGCGTTGGCTGCCGTGCTCTTGCTCGGCCCGCGTAACGGCCGCTACCGGGACGGTCGCCTGGTGGCGTTTGCGCCTTCGAGCATTCCGTTCCTGGCCTTGGGTTCGTGGATCCTGATTGTCGGCTGGTTCGGTTTCAACGTGATGAGTGCCCAGACCTTGCCCGGGGTGAGCGGGCTGGTGGCGGTCAATTCGTTGATGGCCATGGTGGGCGGTACCGTGGCGGCATTGATTGTCGGACGCAATGACCCGGGCTTCCTGCACAACGGCCCGCTGGCCGGTCTGGTGGCGGTCTGTGCCGGTTCCGACCTGATGCACCCGGTCGGTGCGCTGGTCACGGGGGCCATTGCCGGTGCCTTGTTTGTCTGGTGCTTCACCGCGGCCCAGGGCAAGTGGAAGATCGACGATGTGCTCGGCGTCTGGCCGCTGCATGGGCTGTGCGGTGTCTGGGGTGGTATTGCTTGTGGCGTCTTTGGCCAGAGCGCCCTGGGCGGCCTGGGTGGGGTCAGCCTGGTCAGCCAATTGATCGGCACGGCGCTGGGAATTGTCGTCGCCCTGGCCGGCGGGTTTGCGGTCTATGGCATGATCAAGGCCGTGCTGGGGCTGCGGTTGACCCAGGAAGAAGAGTATTACGGCGCCGACCTGTCTATTCACAAGATCGGCGCGGTCAGCCAGGACTGAGCGTCGCACTATGGCTCCTTGTCCTGGTTGCCGGGATAAAAGCCATGGAGCAGGCGGTAGCGGTCATGACGAACCTGGTCCACATGATGCCGGACCTGCTGCTCGGGCAGGCCGAGCATGATCAAGGCGTGGGAGGCCAGCATCAGGCTCGACTCCAGCAGCTCCGGGACCACTTCGCTGGCCCCGGCAGCCTGCAACTCGGCCAGTTGGCTGTCGTCACGGGTGCGTACCAGGATCGGTACCTGGTGATTGACCTGGCGGGCCGCCTTGAGCACGGTGATGGCGATGTCGGTCTTGTCCACCGCGATCACCAGCAGCCTGGCGCGGCTCAAGCCAACGGCCGCAAGCAGGTCACCTCGTCGCGAATCCCCGTAATGCACGCAGTTTTCCCCGACGGTGGCTTCCCGGATAATCACCGGGTCGTCATCCAGGGCGACGAACGCCTGGCCTTCGCGACGCAGGAACCGCCCGATGGATTGACCGACGCGCCCGTAGCCGCAAATGACCACATGGCCCGACAAGCCGGCGTTGAGTGCGCTGATCTGGTCCAGTTGCGCCTCTTCGTTGGGTTTGCGATGCAGGCGCGCGGCGATGCGTGGCGCCGCACGCAGCAACAGGGGCGTCAGTAGCATCGAGCAGAATGTCGCGGCCAGCAGCAGGCCGCTGATGTCGGCGGGCATGAGGCGGTTCTGCTGCATGAGGGCCATCAGGGCGAAGCAGAATTCACCGCCCTGGGCCAGCGCCAGGCCACTGCGCCAGGCGGTTTCAACGTCGCTGCCGCGCCATTTCACCAGAATGGCGACCACACAGCCCTTGATGAGCATCAGGCCGATGGTCAATCCCAGGATCAACACGCCGTCGTCGAGGAACAACTGCAGGTCGATCAGCATGCCGATGCTGACGAAGAACAGCCCCAGCAGGATATCTCGGAACGGACGTATGTCGGCTTCGATCTGGTGCCGGTAGTGGCTCTCCCCCAGCAGCATGCCCGCCAGGAACGCTCCCAGGGCTGGCGACAAACCGAGCAGGTGTGTCAGCCATGCCGTCAGCAACACGATCACCAGGGCCAGCAGCACGAACAGTTCCGCGGACCGGGACGCCGCCACCTCGTGGAACAGCCGGGGCAACAGCAGTCGGCTGGCCAGCAGCAGGCCACCGAACAGAACCAGGGTCTTGCCCAAGGTCAAGGGCAGTGCCCAATACCATGGATGGTCGCTACTGCCGGCGAATACCGGCACCAGGGTCAACAACAGTACCGCGACAACGTCCTGGAACAACAACACTCCGATGGCGTTCTGGCCATGGCTGCTGAAGATTTCTCCAAGGCTGGTCAACTCCTTGCTGACGATGGCGGTGGAGGACAAGGCAAGTCCTGCGCCGAGCAACAACGCGGCGATCACAGGGGCGCCGGCCAACGCCAGCAATCCCGCCAGGACCGCCCCTGAGCACAGCACCTGCAGGCTGCCGAGGCCGAACACGACCCGACGCAGTTCGAGCATTTTCGACAGGGAAAACTCCAGCCCCAACGAGAACAGCAGGAACACCACTCCGAGTTCGGCCAGGTCGGGCAGTTCTTCGCTGTCGTTGACCCAGTCCAGCGCGGTGGGCCCGACCGCCAGCCCGACGCAGAGATAACCCAGCACGGGTGGCAGGCGCAGCCGTCTGAACAAGGCGATGACCACCAGGGACGAAGCAAGGATGATCAGCAGGTTGGCAAACAAGGGGAACTCCGTTTCAAGGCTACAACGCACAGCGTAGAGGGGAAAATGCGACAAGCGTCGCTGGAAAGGCGTTGACGCTCAGTGATTTGCATCAGCGTTTTACCGAAACACCTTGAAGCGAGCCAGCGACTCGACGGTTTCCCGGGTCGGGCCTAGAATGACCGTCTATCTTTTTTGGGTCTACCCGCCATGCTTCCTGAATGCCAGTTGTTCGGCACCCTGGGGTGTCATCTTTGCGAAGTAGCCGAAGCTGAACTGATGCCTCTCGTTGAACATGGATTGTTGGTGGAGCTGGTGGACATTTCAGAACGCGAAGCCTGGGTGGACAGTTATGGACTGCGTATTCCCGTGCTGCGCAGGCTGGATACCGGTGCCGAGCTGGACTGGCCCTTCGAGGCCGAACAGATCGTGAAGTTTCTCGGTTGAGCAGCTTATTGTCAGTTCCTGATACTGCGGTTGGCGAAAGTATCGTGCTTCGGTTACTGTATGTGCATACAGCTATCTGGAGTGCATCCCCTTGGTCAATGTCGAACAACTGAAAAGCAGCGTGAACAGGATGTCCGCGGACGTTGTGCGCGAGGCAGTCCTGGAACTGCGCCTGGATGGCTTGGTTACCGAAGGCAAGACGCCCTTCAATAAACTGCATTTCAACACCTGTTTCGCCGAGATTGAAGCGTTGTTCCAGCGTGCCGGCTATCACAAACAGTTGGATGTGGTGGGTTACCAGGGCCTGTTGTACGCGTTGTACGATCCAGGTCGCTGGGAGGCGGTGCAAGTGCTGCGCTGGTTGAAGGAGTTCACCGAAGCTGCGGCAAAATCGACGTCGGTCACCACGTGAGCAATCATTGCTGGGCTGGCCTGTGCGACTGTCGGATAATACCGCCTCGCAAAAATGCCTAAGAGTTTTCAATGTCCGGTTCATCGTTTTCCGCCGCTCATCATCAGGCCAGTACGCTGTACCTGCCGCCCGGTTCCTGGCAGACGGTGCTGGAGTGCCTGTGCGAGCATTTCAGCGCCATCAGTCGCGAGCAGTGGCTGGACCGGATCGCTCGGGGCCGGGTATTGGACGGGGAGGGCAAGGCCATCCAGGTCGACCTGCCATACCGTGAAGGCCTGCGCATCCACTACTTCCGTGAAGTGCCCGACGAGAAGCCGATCCCGGTGGTGGAGTCGATCCTGTATGCCGACGAGCACTTGGTGGTGGCAGACAAGCCGCATTTTCTGCCTGTCACTCCGGCGGGCGAATACGTCGAGCAAACCTTGTTGCGACGGCTGATCCGGCGCCTGGACAACCCCCATCTGGTGCCCTTGCACCGCATCGACCGGCACACGGCCGGGCTGGTGTTGTTCTCGGCCAACCCGCACACCCGTTCGGTGTATCAGTCGTTGTTCCCGACACGGCAGATCGAGAAGCGCTACCAGGCCATTGCCCGCGCGTTGCCTGGGTTGACCTTTCCCCGGGTGCATAGAAGCCGGATGATCGATGGTGAGCCGTTCTTTCGGATGCAGGAAGGGCCGGGCGAGCCCAATACCGAAACGGCCATCGAAGTCCTGGAAAGACACGGTGACCTGTGGCGCTACGGATTGTCTCCGGTCACGGGCAAGAAACACCAGTTGCGGGTGCATATGAATGCCCTGGGAGCGGGTATCTGCAACGATCCGTTTTACCCTGACGTGCTTCGGGACGCCGAGGATGACTACGCCAACCCGCTCAAGCTACTGGCACAAGGGCTGCGTTTCATCGACCCGATCACCGGCCAGGAACGTGTATTCCAGAGCGAGATCATATTGCAGTGGTAGTGCCCCCTGGTTTCCGACCAGGCATAAAAAAGCCCGCAAATGTTGCGGGCTTTTCGTATCTGGCGGTAGCGCTGAAGATTACAGGTCTTTAACGGTACGAACCTGATCCTTGTTCACGCGAGTCTGCTTGCCATCCAGTTGCTCGAATTCGTAGAAGCCGCTTTCTTCATCGTAATGAGGGGTATCGACGGCCTGGATTTCGCGACCGTCATTCAAGGTGATCACTGTTGGCGAAGCGCACCCGGCAAGGGTGGCGAGGCCCAGAGCGAGCATGAACGTGGCGAGGGTCCGTTGTGTCATGGTGTTTCTCCGAAATGGATTCTTCAAGTTACTGACCTTCAGACGTATACATTGCGCGCAAGTTCCTGGCTAGTGTCAATCTGATACGCCTTTATGTCGGGCCAGTAACTCCGGGGTGTTCAGATTGGCCAGCCGCGGGTCGTCGGCAGGGCATTGCAAGGCAACGGCGTGCAACGCGCGCATAACCCGACCGGGGCTGCGTTCGCCGTCGCTCCAGGCTTTTTCGACGCTCGCTGCCAGGGCCAACGGGATGACACACAGCAGCGGTTCCCAATGCTCGCCGTGCCGCACCATCAATGGCTGATCGGGGTGCTGGCTGGCCGTCCTGCGCATGTTGTCGAGCAGGCCTGCGTCGATCTGCGGCACGTCGCACGGCAGCACCAGCAAATACGGATGCTTCGCAGCCTTGAGGCCTGCCCGGATGCCCGCCAATGGCCCGGGAAAGTCGCCTTCCTCGTCATGCACCAACTGATCGGCATACGGTGCATAACGTTGCGCATTACGGTTGCAGGAAATGATCAGGTCATCGCTCAGGGCGCGGGTCTGGCGATGGATATGGGCAATCAGCGGTTCGCCTTGCCACTGCACCAGGCCTTTGTCCTGACCGCCCATGCGTTGCCCGCGGCCACCCGCCAAGAGCAGAATGGAGCAGGATGGCAGCGGCGTAATCGAGGTCATGGCGTGTCTCCGCACGGGCGCAAAAATGAAGCGCTGTGATATAACACCGGGCTGTTTCCTTCACAACTGGACGAGCCTATGAAAGCCAAGGCTGATGTACCTTTCGTGCCGCTCAATATCGCGGTGCTGACTGTCAGTGATACTCGTACCCTGGAAACCGATACGTCCGGGCAGGTCTTCGTCGATCGGCTCACGGCGGCCGGCCACAACCTGGCGCAGCGGGTCCTGCTCAAAGATGATTTGTACAAGATCCGTGCGCAAGTCGCGACCTGGATTGCCGAAGACGTGGTGCAGGTGGTGCTGATCACCGGCGGCACCGGTTTCACTGGGCGTGACAGCACGCCGGAAGCCGTCACGTGCCTGCTGGACAAGCAGGTCGATGGCTTTGGCGAGTTGTTTCGACAGATATCCGTGGCTGACATCGGCACTTCCACCGTGCAGTCCCGCGCGCTGGCAGGCCTGGCCAATGGCACGCTGGTGTGTTGTCTGCCGGGTTCGACCAACGCGGTGCGTACCGGGTGGGATGGCATCCTGGCCGAACAGCTGGATGCGCGGCATCGGCCGTGCAACTTCGTGGCTCATTTGAAACAGGCAGCGCCTTGTGAATCCCGTGGGTAAACCGGGCAAGGCCGGGGCCTTGATGGCTGTTGAGGTCGCGTTGGAGCGACTGCTCGAGATGGCGGCTGCCACGCCGATTGTCCAGCGCGAGCATTTGCCTTTGGCCGCGGCGCTAGGGCGAGTGCTCGCCGAGGATCTGGTGTCGACCCTTGATTTGCCGCCATGGCCCAACAGTGCCATGGACGGCTATGCCTTGCGGTTGGCTGACTGGAGCGGCGAGCCGTTGACGGTCAGCCAGCGGATTTTTGCCGGGCAGGCCCCGGAGCCGCTGGCGGTTGGCACGTGTGCGCGGATCTTCACCGGGGCGCCAGTCCCTGCGGGCGCCGATTGCGTCGAGATGCAGGAGAATGCCGTGGTTGAAGACGACCAGCGGGTGCGGTTTACCGAGCCTATGGTCAGCGGGCAGAACATTCGCCCCCAGGGACAGGAGACCACCGTCGGCGAGCAGGTGCTTTCTGCAGGTACGCGCCTGGGGCCGATCGAGCTGGGGCTGGCAGCCTCCTTGGGCTGTGCCTCGCTGGAAGTGGTGCGCAAAGTTCGCGTCGCAGTCCTGTCCACGGGGGATGAGCTAGTCGAACCCGGTCAGGCGTTGGGCCCGGGCCAGATCTATAACAGCAACCGCGTGCTGCTGTGTGGCTGGCTGCAATGCATGGGTTGTGAAGTGATTGACGCGGGTATCCTGCCTGACGATTTATCGGCCACCCGCGAGCGCCTGGCACAGTTGTCTGATGTCGATCTGATCCTGTCCACCGGTGGAGTATCGGTGGGGGAGGCGGATTTCCTGGGAGTCGCCTTGCGCGAGGACGGCGAGCTGGCGCTATGGAAACTCGCCATCAAGCCGGGTAAGCCGCTGACGTTCGGGCATTACCGTGGCGTGCCGGTCATAGGCCTGCCTGGAAACCCTGCCTCGACCCTCGTGACTTTCGCGCTGCTGGCACGGCCCTACCTGCTAAGACGCCAGGGCGTTAAGTCGGTGGCGCCGCTCATGTTCAAGGTGCCGGCCGGTTTCGCCTGGCCGAAGGCTGGCAGTCGACGAGAATACTTGCGAGGCCGCATGGAGAATGGTCGAGCGATCATCTACCGGAATCAAAGCTCGGGTGTCCTTCGCAGCGCCGCCTGGGCCGAAGGGTTGGTCGAAGTGCTCGAGGGACGGACGCTGGTGGAGGGCGATGAGGTGGGTTTCATTCCCTTGAGCGAAGTCCTGGGTTAGCACCGTGGCAGGTGTCCTGCGGCCCGAGCCGGATCCTCGGGCCTTCACGCCTCTCACCTTCATCGTGTGAGCAGCATCACCACCTGGTCGAATCGATTGTTCGCAATCCAGCCCAGCAGACCGAGCACCACGGCTGCAGCGCCAGCCGAATAGGCCAGCCTGTGGCGGATCACCTTTACGTCGGTGCGAATTTCATCCATGTCTTTGCGGATGTATTTGAGGTGGGTTTCCAGTTCAACGACGCGCGGTTCCAAATCAATTCCTCCAACGGGATTACTGCAACTTTTGCATGCGTTCTGAGTATTGGCCCGCCCGCTTCCAAGGGGCGCGCGCTGCTGGGGCAACAGCTTGTATTCACGGTTATGCATGGGACGGTTCATCCCCTTGGCCATAACTGTTCAAACGACTGATCCGGCCCCAGCGGGCCGTGACGTATCCATCCATGGGTAAGTGCTTCCTTGTGTGAAGAGGGTTTTAGCGTTCCAGCAAAACAGAAGGCCAAGGTGTCTCAATACCGCTAGAGGGTCAATTGAGCTGATTCGCCAGATCTTGTAAGAAAACTCTTCGAATCAAGACGTCCCGGTCGAACGAGCTGCCCTGCGGGTTTTTCCCGGGGGCAAGCCTTCCTGCTTTTTTAATAAATTGAGATGTTTCGGGCTTTTTCGCTCGAATGAGCGGTCCCATTTCCTGAACCTTCCAATGACGGAGACAACGATGAGCAAAGGCAAGGCGCTGTTGATTTTGCATGGCAAGCAAGCGCTCAACGAAGAGGTTCGCACGGCAGTGATGCTCAAGCGCGAGCAGGGCTGGGACCTGGCGGTACGGTTGACCTGGGAGGCCGGTGACGCCCAACGATGCGTCGATGAGGCGCTGCAGGCCGGTTATACGCGACTGATCGCCGGCGGCGGTGATGGGACCTTGCGTGATATCGCCGAAGCGATCGTCCTCCATTCGAGTGATGCCAGCCTGGTACTGCTGCCGCTGGGCACTGCCAACGATTTTGCCCGGGCGGCTGGCGTTCCGTTGGAGCCTGCGCAGGCCCTGGATTTGCTCGACGTTGCGCCGCAGGCCGTGGATGTGGGGGAAGTCTGCGGTCGGATTTTCCTTAACATGGCCACCGGCGGTTTTGGCAGCCAGGTGACGGCGAACACTTCCGAGGATCTCAAGAAAGTCCTGGGAGGTGCGGCCTACCTGTTCACCGGCCTGTCACGATTCAGTGAGCTGAGTGCCGCCTATGGTGAGTTGCAGGGCCCCGATTTCCACTGGCAGGGCGATTTGCTCGCGCTGGGCATCGGCAATGGCCGTCAGGCGGGGGGTGGCCACGTGCTGTGCCCGCAGGCGTTGGCCGATGATGGGTTGTTGGACATCAGCATCTTGCCGGCGCCTCAGGAGGTGGTCAGTACGTTGAAGGACTTGCTGGCGGGTGGCCTGGGCATCGACAACATGTTTGTCCGCGCGCGCTTGCCATGGGTGGAGATCAAGGTTGCGCAAGGCCTGGATATCAATCTCGATGGCGAGCCGTTGCAGGTAGACGCCCTGCGTTTCACTGTCCGCCCAAAAGCACTGCACGTGCACCTGCCATCCGGTTCGCCGCTGTTGGGTGGCGCGACGGCGCTCAATCGTCCAGGCTGATGATCTGTTCGCGAACCGCGAACAGCACAAGGCCGGCCACGTCATGGATCTGCAGGCGCTTCATGATTTGCGCCCGGTGGGTTTCCACGGTCTTGATGCTCAGGTTCAGGCCGTTGGCTATTTCCCGGGTGGACTTGCCGCGCACGATCAGCCGCAGTATTTCCAGCTGGCGTGCCGTCAGGTTATGAGTCCGGGCGGGGGCCGACTGATGCTTTTGGACGCGGGTCAGCGCCTGGTTGATTACGGTATGGGCGATGGCCGGGCTCAGGTAGCGTTCGTTGTTGCGCAGTGCCTCCAAGGCGTGTTTCAGCTCATTGGCGGTGGTGTCCTTGAGCAAATAGCCATGGGCTCCGGATTCCAGCGCTTGCATGATCAGCGCCGGATCCGTATGCATGGACAGGATCAGCACCTTGCTGTTGGGGCGCACCCGCTTGAGCTGTTGCAGGGCGTCCAGGCCGCAGGTGTCCTTCATGGAAATGTCCAGCAGCACGATATCGGGGTTCAACCGTTCGACCAGTTCGACCAATCGCGTGCCATCACTGGCTTCACCAATGACGGCATAGCCCGGGATATCCATGACCAGCGCGCGCACGCCGGCCCTGATCAGGGAGTGGTCGTCGACCAGGAGCAAATTACAAATCAAAGGAGAACCTTATTCTTACTGGCTCGTTCCAGGGCTCGCGGCGCCCAGGGAAAGCGTGCTTCGATGTGCGTGCCCTTGCCGGCCTCGCTGATGACCTTGAGGGTGCCGCCCAACTGTTCGACCCGCTCCGACATGCCGGCCATGCCCCGTTGGCCTTCGCGAGCGGGGTGGGTGGCCGGGACAAATCCCTGGCCATCGTCGCTGATCAGCAGGCTCAGGCCGTCAGGCAGGCGTTGCAAGCGTACCAGCAGATTCGTCGCCCGGGCATGACGCAAGATGTTGGTGACCGCTTCCTGGGTGATCCGGAACACCGCGACCGACATTTCCTCCGGGATGCCTGCCATGCGCTGTTGGCAATCGAGGCTCCACTTCACCGGGGCATTGGCCAGCGTCTTGAGCAGGTGCGCCCGCAGGCTGGCTTCCAGTCCGAGGCTGGTCAGTTGCCGGGGGTTGAGGATCGCCGACACGTCGCGAACCTTGTTGAGGGTTTCGTCCAGGGTCTCGCAGAGTAGCGCGCATTGGCCTTGCAATTCTTCCGGCATCCGCCGCTTGAGCCATTCGCCTTGCAGCTTCGCTGCGGTCAGCAACTGGCCAATGTCGTCGTGCAATTCGCGGCTGAGGCGATGGCGCTCGTTTTCCTGGACCTCAAGCAACCGGTCGGCCAGTTCCTGAGGCTGGAACTTGATGGACTTGCGTGACAATCGATGGTGAATTGCCACACAAGTCATGGCCGCGATATTCAGTACCAGCAGGCTCAACGGCACCGTGTAGGCGAACAGGTAGGCCAGCAGGCAGCCGAGGGTCGAGCAGATACACAATAATAATGTGAAGCGACGGGCGTTTTCTCGGGAGGGAGGCCAGGTGATGAATGACTTGAGGCTGGCGTACATAGCGGATGGAGCCAATGAAGGTTCGCTGCGGGCTGGCCGGTCAGCGCATCTGACAGGCCCGGTCGGGTAAACGTTTCAGGTCGAGGGCAGCTTCGGTCGGCGGCTTTTACGGCGCTGTCTTGAAGTGGCTGACGCGAGAGATAGTACCACTTCACCTATCGTTGGTCGCGCTCGGCATGGTGCGGTAAGCGCTACGTACCAGGCACGCAGCATTGAGCCGGCATCGTCGTCTCAGGCTTGTTTCTGGGGGTAGGGTACCAAGGCCAGCGGACGTGACGCTGCCGATGCCTGGCCAGGGCTCTGGCCTACCTGGAAAGCGAATGCCTCGATCAACGAGATCTGTTCACTGGTGTCCAGGCCCAACTGGCCGGTGGTGTGATCGACCAGTTCCAATTGCCAGGCCATCAGGGTTAAACAATCCTTCAGGGCGTCCAAGGCCTGGTCATGCAACTCCATGTGGTTTTGCGCGTGACTGAGCAGACCATGGATATGCAGTGAAAACTCCGAAACGGCTTCCAGCGCCAAGGCATTGGCCTTGTTCGACAGTTTCAGCAAGGTGCTGAGCATGCAATCGATAGCATCCTTGTCGTTGTTGATCAATTGCAGATGGCTCAGGCATTCCTCCGACTTGGCCAACAGCGTCTCGGCCTCGATCAGAAGCTCGGGAAGACGCTGACTCCAGTTCCTGCGATCGTTCGGCATGCTTATCTCCACAACATCATGTCAGGCGAAAGGAAACCGCTTATGGCGAACGGCTGGATCTCAAGGTCGACCGCGGTTGGACGCACGGCGACACACCCCTGCCGTTCCGCGAAAGTGAATTCGCAAACAATTGCACGGGTGGGATCGGCCGAAAGACTGGAGGTCCGATGTCCTGTGGTCTCGCACAAAAGCCTGACTCCGTTCAGCAATGAGAATGGCGTCACATTAATGGCTATTGGATAACGGGAATATCAGGTTGGACCTGATTGTGCCTAGGGGAATCCCTTAGGCAGGGGAACTTTGCACACAAGCGAGGGTCGCGCGGCAGGGAAAAATCGCAGATGAAATCATGAAGCCAGTAAAGCATGATGTTAATGTGACATCAATGCCCCGCGCTTGTATTTTATCCGGGGGTCAAGATTCGGTTCGTCCAGCCGATATCTCATTCATTGGATTCATCCGAACAAGCCCAGGAGTCATCAATGGCCGGCATTCTCGACACAGTAGATCAACGAACCCAACTGGTGGGTGAGAATCGCCTGGAAATTCTCATGTTTCGCCTGGCGGGTCGACAGTTGTTCGCCATTAACGTGTTCAAGGTCCAGGAAGTGCTGCAGTTGCCGAAGCTGACCCTGATGCCGCAGCGTCACGCGTTCGTGTGCGGCGTGGTCAATCTGCGCGGCCAGACGTTGCCGGTGATCGACCTGTCCCAGGCCATTGGCATGCGTCCTTTGGTGCCGGGGCCTAACAGCACCATTATCGTGACTGAATACAACCGCTCGGTTCAGGCATTCCTGGTGGGCGGCGTCGACCGCATCGTCAACATGAACTGGGAAGCCATCCTGCCACCGCCGACCAGCGCTGGCCGTGAGCACTACCTGACGGCCATCAGCAAGGTGGACGATCAGTTGGTGGAAATCATCGACGTGGAAAAAGTCCTGGCCGAAATCGTGCCGTACAACGCCAAGGTCTCCCGGGACAAGCTCGAAGATCCGGTGCTGGAGCGCGCCCGTGGTCGCGAAGTGTTGCTGGTGGACGACTCCAACGTCGCGCTCTCGCAACTGCGCGATACCCTGGGGCAACTGGGCGTGAAAATGCACATCGCCAGCGACGGCCTCAAAGCCCTGAACATGCTCAAGGCCTGGGCCGATACCGGCGAGGTGATGACCGATAAATTGCTGATGATCTTCACTGACGCGGAAATGCCCGAAATGGACGGCTACCGGCTGACCACCGAAATCCGCAACGACCCGCGCTTGCGTGGGCTCTATGTCGTACTGCACACCTCGCTGTCCGGCAGCTTCAACGATTCGATGGTCAAGAAGGTCGGTTGCGACAACTTCCTCTCCAAATTCCAGCCGGACAAGCTGGTCGATGTAGTGCGCCAGCGGCTGATGCTCGACTGAAACCGATGGTGGTTTGCTTCAATGGCCGGCTCGTATAAGGTGGCATTTTTTCGCCACCAGGGAAGTTGACCATGTTGCGGCTGAGCGCGCTGTATCGGTATCCGTTGAAGTCCGGCAAGGGTCAGCCCCTGCAGCAAATCGGCCTGGACAAGCTAGGGCTGGACGGTGATCGGCGCTGGATGCTGGTGGATGAGGGGACGGGACGGTTCCTGACCCAGCGCGCCGTGGCGAAGATGAGCCAGCTTTCTGCCTTGTGGAACGAGGCGGGTGGCCTGACGCTCAGCGCGCCGGGCCATGGCGCCATCGACGTGCCGCTGCCGCCAGTGGTGGAGGAACAGCGGCGCGGGGTGATTATCTGGCGTGATACCTTGCGTGTGCCGGATGCCGGTGACGAGGCCGCGGCCTGGGTCAGCGAATTCATCGGCAATCCTACCCGCCTGGTGCATGTGCCGGTGGATCTGGCGCGTACCACCGCCGCCGGTTATGGCAAGGATGACGATAAAGTTGCCTTCGCCGATGGTTTTCCCCTGCTGCTGATTGGCCAGGCGTCCTTGCAGGACCTGTCGAGCCGGGTCGGTCGTTCGCTGGAAATGTTGCGCTTTCGCCCCAACCTGGTGGTCGAGGGCAGCGAGGCGTTTGCCGAGGACGGCTGGAAGCGCATTCGTATCGGCGAGGTTGAGTTCCGGCTGGTCAAGCCATGCTCACGTTGCATCATGACCACGGTCGATCCGCAAACCGGCGAACGCGATCCGAATCGCGAACCCTTTGCCACGTTGCAGCAGTACCGCTCGACACCGGACGGTGCGATGTTCGGTCAGAATCTGATCAACGACAGCAACGGTCGGCTTGAAGTTGGCATGCCGGTTGAAGTGCTCGAATAAAAGGATCCGTAAACAAAAATGTGTGGCGAGGGGATTTATCCCCTCGCCACAGATGAGCGGCGTATCTATGCCACAGAATCAGCCGCGATATTCACACAGGTAGGCGGTATCGACCGCCACTTTGAGCTGGAATTTGCTGTTGGCCGGAACATTGAACTGGCTGCCGGCTTCGAAGGTTTCCCAGTCGGTGCTGTCAGGCAGCTTCACGGTCAGGGCGCCGGAGACCACGTGCATGATTTCCCGTTGGGCCGTGCCGAACTCATATTCGCCCGGTGCCATGACGCCGATGGTCGCAGGGCCTTCGGCAGTGCCAAAAGCGATCGACTTGACGGTGCCGTCGAAGTACTCGTTGACTTTAAACATGGGCGATTCCTCGAAAAAGGGGCTGAAAAAGGCCGGCCAGTATGCACAAGGCCGCAACATTCGTCATCTGCCGCGCTGGGGGGGCTGCCGCTCAACCCGGAAGCACCAGGGGCAACAACCGCGCGGTATTGCGGGCATCTTCCAGGGCGCGGTGCTGTTGTCCGCAGAATTGCAGGCCAGCCAGTTGCAGCGCGCCATTGAGCCCTAGCGGTCGCTCCAGTCGACGGGCCTTGGCGAAGCGTTGCTTGAGGTTCATGTGCGGCACCTGGCCGAGGACACTGTGCAATTGCTGGTGCTGCCATTCCTGAAGCAGTTGCTTGCGGTCGTAATCGCCCCAACTGACCCAGCTTTCCAGCTTCGACTGATACGGCGCCAGCCAGCGCTCGAACACCGGCCAGACCTCGGTCAAGGGTGCGGCACTGTCGATATTGGCCTGGGTGATGTGGGTCAGTTCGCGACAGAAGGGCGTGAGCAGCGGTCGCCTCAGGGGCCGCACGAAGCGCTGGAAATGATCCACTTCGCGGCCGTCACGATTCACCAGCGTGGCGCCGATTTCGATAATTTCCATTTCGGTTACCGGCCAGCCACCTTCGTCGGTGGTGGCCTCCAGATCAATCACCAGCCAGTGAGGCATTGCAGGGTTCCCGGTATCGGCGTGCTGATGGGTTTGAGCGTAGTCAAACCCTCGGCATCCGACTAGTGGGCCGTTTCAACGCGCAACAAAACCTGGCGTTTTTTCACCTGGTCACCCCGCGCGACCTGCAATTGCCTGACCACGCCGTCGACGCCGGCCTTGAGTGGGTGCTCCATTTTCATGGCCTCAAGCACCATGAGCAACTGGCCTTGGTGCACGGTGCTGCCTTCGCGGACCAGCAGCTCGACAATGGCGCCGTCCATTGGCGCCTTGAGCGTGCCGTCGCTGGTGCTGGTCTTGGCGGCGATGGGGGCCAGGGTCCGATCTTGCAGGTGCAGGCCACCAGGGCAGGCGAACAGCCAGAGATCGTTGCCATCGAGGCGCCACGCATGCCGCCGGCGAATCCCATCGATCACCAGCGTTGCGCCATGGGGGGTAGCGTCGAGCAACCTCAGTTCGATCAAGCGCCCGGCACCGCGGATGTTGAATGTGCCGTCGGCTTCGGCCATCAGGCTCAGCGTCCAGTCGTGCTCCCCGACACCGATCCGGTAATGCAGCGCCGCGCCGATGCTGTTGCGCCATCCGCCCAGGCCCTGAGCATGCCGTGCCTGCGAGGCCTGATAAAACGCTGCCGTGGCGATGGCGAGTTGTTCGGCAGAGGGCTCAAGGGGCCGGAGCGCCGCATGATCGGTAAAGTGTTGCTCGATGAATCCGTTGCCGAAGTCACCGTCGATGAACCGCGGATGTGCCAGCAACCCGGTGAGCAGCCGCTGGTTGCTCTGGACGCCAAGCAGGACGCAATCTTCCACCGCTCGCAACACTTTGCGTCGGGCCTCCTCGCGAGTGGCGCCGTGGACGATGAGCTTGCCCAGCATCGAGTCATAAAACGGGGTGATGGCTTGGCCCTCCAGCAGGCCATGGTCGATTCGCACGCCGTCCTGCGTGGGCGGCTCCCAACCGATCAGCCGCCCGGTCTGGGGCAGAAAATCCGCCGCCGGGTCCTCGGCGTACAGCCGCACCTGCATGGCATGGCCGCTTAGCGTCACCTGCTCCTGGCGCAGGGGCAGCGACCTGCCGGCGGCGACGTCCAATTGCCAGGCCACCAGATCCAGGCCGGTGATCAACTCGGTGACCGGGTGTTCGACCTGCAGGCGCGTGTTCATCTCCAGGAAGTAAAACCGACCGTCGGCCGCGAGCAGGAACTCCACGGTCCCGGCCCCGACATAATTCACTGCGCGTGCGGCCTTGAGTGCCGCATCACCCATGGCCTGGCGCAGGTCGGTGGTCATGACCGGGCAGGGCGCTTCCTCGATGACTTTCTGGTGGCGCCGCTGGATCGAGCAGTCCCGTTCGCCCAGGTGGATCAGCTGACCGTGATGGTCGCCGAAGATCTGCACTTCCACATGCCGCGGATCGATCAAGGCCTGTTCGAGGATCAACTCGTCGCTGCCAAAACCGTGCAGGGCCTCCGAGCGCGCGCCGCGCAACTGCTCCAGCAGGTCCTCGGCCCGCTGGACCAGGCGCATGCCTCGGCCTCCGCCACCGGCGCTGGCCTTGATCATCAATGGGTAGCCGATACGCCCGGCTTCGCGCAGCAGCGTGTCGTCGTCCTGGGCGGCGCCCTGGTAACCGGCGATGCAGGGTACGCCGGCTTCAATCATGGCGGTTTTTGCCCGGCGCTTGCTGCCCATCAGGTCGATGGCCTCGGGGCTGGGGCCGATGAACACGATGTCGGCCGCTTCGCAGGCCTTGGCGAACCCGGCATTTTCCGAAAGGAAGCCGTAGCCGGGATGGATCGCATCGGCCCCGCAGCGCCGGGCTGCATCGAGAATGGCCGAAGGGTTGAGGTAGGACTGCTGCACCGCGGCTGGGCCGATCAACACCGCTTCATCGGCCATGCGCACATGCAGCGCGTCGGCGTCAGCTTCGCTGAACACCGCTACCGTGCGATAACCCAGGGCCTGGGCGGTGCGCTGGATGCGACAGGCGATTTCGCCGCGGTTGGCGATGAGGATTTTGCTGAAGGCGGGCATGGGGGCATTCCTGGGTTTTTGGGGTGTCTGTTGGGGCCTCATCGCGAGCAAGCTCGCGATGGCGCTCTGGCAGGTGATGCACTCAGTTTTTCTTTCCCGGCAAAATCCCCATGAGTTTGCAGATGATGCCCAGCATGATCTCGTCCGCACCGGCACCGATGGACACCAGCCGCACGTCGCGATAGGCCCGGGCCACCGGGTTGTCCCACATGAAGCCCATGCCGCCCCAGTATTGCAGGCAACTGTCGGTGGTTTCCCGGGCCAGGCGTCCGGCCTTGAGCTTGGCCATCGACGCCAGGCGCGTGACGTCCTGGCCGTTGATATACTGCTCGGTGGCCTGGTAGACCAGCGCCCGCAGGCATTCGATTTCGCTGGCCAGTTCCGCCAGGCGGAAGTGAATCACCTGGTTGTCGATCAGGGCCGTGCCGAAGGTCTTGCGTTCCTTGCAGTACTCGATGGTGCTGTCGATGCAATGCTCCAGGCCCTTGAGCATGTTGGCCGCGCCGAACAGGCGTTCTTCCTGGAATTGCAGCATCTGCATCATGAACCCGGCGCCCTCCTGGCCGATGCGATTGCGTTGCGGCACCCGCACGTCGTCGAAAAACACCTGGGCGGTTTCCGAGCTGCGCATGCCCAGTTTGTCCAGGTGCTGGCCGAGGCTGATGCCGGGGCTGCGCATCGGCACCATGATCAGCGATTTGTTGACGTGGGGCTTGTCGTCCGAGGTGTTGGCCAACAAGCAAATGAAATCAGCGCTCGGCGCATTGGTGATCCACATCTTGCTGCCGTTGATGACGTAGTCGTCGCCGTCTTTGCGCGCCGTGGTCTTGAGGCCGGCGACGTCGGAGCCGGCACCGACTTCCGAGACGCCGATGCAGCCCACCTGTTCGCCGCGAATGGCCGGGCGCAGGAACGCTTCACGCAACTCGTCGGAGCCGAAACGGGCCAGGGCCGGGGTGCACATGTCGGTCTGCACGCCGATAGACATCGGCACGCCGCCGCAATGAATCGTGCCGAATTCCTCGGCCGCGACGATCGAATAGCTGTAGTCCAGGCCCATGCCGCCGAAGGCCTGCGGCTTGGAAATACCCAGCAGGCCCAGCTCGCCGGCCTTGCGGAAAATCTCGTGGATAGGGAAACGCCCGGCCCGCTCCCATTCGTCGACGTAGGGATTGATGTCGTGGTCGACAAACTGGCGGACGGTGCGCCGCAATGCTTCGTGTTCCTGGGTGAAGATCATTTTTATTGTTCTCCTGGATCATTATTTCCCTGGGGGCTGCGCTCAGAAACGGGCCACGCCGAAGCTGTTGGCTTGCAAGGGGCGCTGCTCGGCTTCGTGACAGATGTCCAGCAGGTAGCCCAGCAGTGTGCGGGTGTCACGTGGGTCGATGAGCCCGTCGTCCCACAGGTTGGCGCTGCCGTAGAGGGCGGTGGATTGGCTGTCGAGTTTCTGCGCGGTGGTTTGCTCGAGCAGGTCCAGCATCTTCGGGTCGGGGCTCAGGCCGTTCTTGAGTTGCGTGGCCTCGGTGACCATCCGCAGGACCTTGCCGGCCTGGGCGCCGCCCATCACGGCGGTGTGGCTGTTGGGCCAGGCGAAGATGAAGCGCGGGTCAAGCCCGCGGCCGCACATGGCGTAGTTGCCGGCCCCATAGGAGCCGCCCACCACGACGGTCAGCTTGGGCACCCGGGCATTGGCCACGGCCTGGATCATCTTGGCGCCATGCTTGATCACCCCTTGTCGCTCCGACTCGGTGCCGACCATGAAGCCGGTGGTGTTGTGCAAGAACAGCAACGGCGTGCGGCTCTGATCGCACAACTGGATGAATTGCGCGGCCTTGGCCGCGCCCTGTGGCGTGATGGGGCCGTTGTTGCCGATCAGGCCGCAGGCGTGGCCGCGAATGTGCAGGTGGCCGCAAATCGTCTGGGTGTCGAATTCGCTTTTGAAGGCCAGGAAATGCGAGCCGTCGGCGATGCGGGCGATGATTTCCCCCACGTCATAGGGCTTCTTCGGGTCGTCGGGCACCAGTCCCAATAATTCCTCGGCGGGGTAGAGCGGCTCCGTCCAGGTCCGTTCGGGCTGGGGCGGCAATTGTGCATTCCAGGGCAGCGAGTCGAGGATTTCCCGGGCCAGGCGTATGCCATCGGCGTCGTTCTCCGCCAAGTATTCGGCGGTGCCGGCCACCTGCACGTGCATCAGCGCACCGCCCAGTTCTTCCTCGCTGGCCTCTTCGCCGGTCGCGGCCTTGAGCAACGGCGGCCCGGCCAGGAACAGCCGCGCCTTGTCGCGCACCACCACCACGTAATCCGACAAACCCGGCTGATAAGCGCCACCGGCCGTGGCCGAACCATGCACGACGGTGATCTGCGGCAGGCCCATGGCCGACATACGTGCCTGATTGGCGAAGCTGCGCGCGCCTTCGACGAAAATCTGCGCAGCGTAATTGAGATTGGCGCCACCACTTTCGGCGAGGGTGATGACCGGCAGTTTGTTTTCCATGGCGATCTGTTGCAGGCGCAGGGTCTTGTGCAAACCGCTGGGTGAAATGGTGCCGCCCTTGATCGCGCTGTTGTTGGCAACCACCAGCGCCCGCACCCCGGACACGTAGCCGATCCCGGCGATCAGGCCGCCGCCGGCCTGGCTACCGTCCTTGTCGTCATGGAGTTTGTAGCCGGCCAGGCTCGCCAGTTCGAGAAACGGCGCGCCAGGGTCCAGCAGCAGGTTCAGGCGCTGGCGCGGCATCAGTTGGCCGCGCTGGTCGAACTTGCCCTGGGCCTGGGCGGCTTTCTCCAGCACGGCCTGTTCGAGCTGGCGCAGCTGTTCGACACCGGCCAGCATCGCCGCGTGGTTGCGCGTGAAGTCAGCGCTGTGCGGGTCAAGGTGCGATTCGATGATCGGCATGCAGATTCCTCTTGCTCGAACGGATTAGCGCAAAACCTATGGCGAGGGGATTTATCCCCGCTGGGCTGCGGAGCAGCCCCCAAAGCAGTCAACTCAATTTGCCTGACACACCAGGTCGCACGCACTTAGGGCCGCTTCGCGCCCCAGCGGGGATAAATCCCCTCGCCACAGGAGTTGACCCGGTCGGCAATGTGCTGCGGCACCGGTATCTGGATCTCCAGCAACTGTTGGGCGAACGCCTTGCCCTGGGGATCGATGCGCAGACTGGCGACACCGCCCCCGCCGAGGGCGTTTTCCAGCAGGAAATTCAAACTGTGGGTGCCCGGCAGGTACCAGCGTTCGACCCGGCCCAGCAGCGGGTCGAGCACGTGGCTCATCCAATCGACCAGCACCTCCGGGGTCAGCGCCTCGGCGATCCAGGGCAGGTATTCGGGTTCCCGGGCGATCACGCCGATGTTGCTGTGGTTGCCCTTGTCGCCGGAGCGCGCCACCGCCAGTTTGATCAGTGGCACGCTGGCGTCGGCCCGGCTCTGGGGTTTGGGCAGGTCCGGGGCGACGGGCAGATCGAGGGTATGCAGCGGTTTGAAAGCGGGCAGGGGACAAGGGTGACGCTGGCCGTCGAGTTCAATCTCGAGCCGGCAGGTGGCCTTGTCGATCAGGAACGAGAACAGGCGAATCAACGGCGACACCGTCGGCCGGCCGCCGACCAGCCCCGTCAGCCCTGGCGCCATGCCGGTGGCGGCTTGGGCGATTTCCCTGGAAAACAGCACCAGCGGCTGTTTCTCCGGGTGCCGAACCGCCAGCTTGATCACCACCTCTCGACTGTCCCGGCGCTGGCCGTGCTGGCCGTAAGTGGCTTCGCTGCCCAGCAGTTCGATGTTCACTTCGCTGTAGGGCGACCAGCCTCGTTGGCTGAACATCTGTGAGGTCTTGGCGACGATTGCCTGGCTGACCCGTTCGGCCTTGGCCACCGCGTCAATGCCGGCGATCAGGCAGGTGGCGGTGCAGCGCCAGCCGTCCAGCCAGGTGGCGCTGACCTTGTATTGATCGGTGGGCGGCAAGCCCTTGGCACCGTGGACGCGCACGGCGTGCTTGCCTTGCTGGATCAACCTGACCTGGCTGAAATCACAGATCACGTCCGGCAATAGATAGCCTTGCGGGTCGCCGATTTCGTAGAGCAACTGCTCGCCGACGGTCAATGGCGTGACCAATCCGCCGCTGCCTTCGGCTTTGGTGACCGTGAATTGGCCGTCGGCGCTGACCTCGACGATGGGAAAGCCGATGTGCTCGTAATCCGGCACTTGCTGCCAGTCGGTGAAGTTGCCGCCCGTGCACTGGGCGCCGCACTCGATCAGGTGCCCGGCCAGTGCGGCCTGGGCCAATCGGTCGTAATCGTCCCAGGCCCAGCCGAATTCATGCACCAGGGCGGCGCTGACCACGGCGCTGTCCACCACGCGACCGGTGATCACGACATCGGCCCCCAGGCGCAACGCCTCGACGATGCCGGGGGCGCCGAGGTAGGCGTTGATGGACACGCACGCGCAGGGCAGGGGGTCGCCACTGAACATTTCGCGAATGCCCTGGGCGGCGAGCCGTTCGAATTGCGGTTGCAGGTCATCGCCCAGCAGCACGGCGATCTTCAACGGCACGCCCACCTGGTCGCAGGCCGCTTGCAGGGCCTTCGCACAGGCCCGGGGGTTGACCCCGCCGGCGTTGCTGATGACACGGATTCCGTTGTCATGCAAACGCCCTAGCAACGGTGTGAGGACCTCGATGAAGTCCGTGGCGTAGCCGCTCGAAGCATCCTTCAGCCGCGCCCCGGCCATGATCGACATCGTCACCTCGGCCAGGTAGTCGAACACCAGGTAATCCAGCGCCCCGCCCTCGACCAGTTGCGCCGCCGCCGTGCAGGTATCGCCCCAAAAGGCGCTGGCGCAACCGATTCGGATCGTTTTGGACATGGCGTTCCCTCCGGCAAAGGTGATTCGAGACTACCAAGCAAGCGCTTGGTTTGTAAATGGCCGCCAGTTCTTCTGGCCGAGCGCTTGCTTGGCTGCTTCGCTCGGCTTAAATTGCCCGCGCCACTGATGGTTTGGTGTGCAATGCTCGCGCGTTGGTTGATCGACTGTAGGAGAGAATGGGTGGACGAGCAAAAAGCCCTGGGCGTGATGCGGGAGCTGGTCGACAACGGGCAACTGACCGACCCGGACAGTGCGCGCGGCAAACTGCTCCAGACCGCCGCCCACCTGTTTCGCAACAAAGGCTTCGAGCGCACCACGGTGCGTGACCTGGCCAGTGCCGTGGGTATTCAGTCGGGCAGCATCTTTCACCATTTCAAGAGCAAGGACGACATCCTGCGGGCGGTGATGGAAGAAACCATCCGCTACAACACCGCATTGATGCGCGCAGCCCTGGCCGAGGCCGGCAGCGTGCGTGAGCGGGTATTGGCGCTGATCCGCTGCGAATTGCAGTCGATCATGGGCGGCACCGGCGAGGCCATGGCGGTGCTGGTCTATGAATGGCGTTCGTTATCGCAGCAAGGGCAGCGGCACGTGCTGGCCCTGCGTGATATTTATGAAGACTTGTGGCTCGAGGTCCTGGGCCAGGCCAAGGAGGCCGGGTATATTCGCGGTGACGTGTTCATTACCCGGCGGTTCCTCACGGGAGCGTTGTCCTGGACCACCACCTGGTTTCGCGCCGAAGGCAGCCTGAGCCTCGATGAGCTGGCCGAGCAAGCCCTGATCCTGGTGCTTGAAGAAAAACAATAATCGAGCAGTACCTTAAATGACCGTGTGTGGCTGGCTAAGTGACTGAAACCGCCTAGCTTGATTGTTATTGATGGGGACTTTTGGGGAGTGGGTTATCTTGACGTTTTCGCCGATGGGGATGACCTCGCGTCTGGTGCTGGCTGCTCTGGCCGTTTTCCTGGCGTTGCCGACCGAGGCAGCGCAACTGGTACGGATCGGTGCGGCGCATTTTCCGCCTTATACCGTTCGTCCTGAGAACGGCGCCGACACCGGCCTGCTGCCGCAAATGGTGGAGGCCTTGAATAAGGCGCAAACCGACTATCAGTTCGTGCTGGTGCCGACATCGATCCCGCGTCGCTTCAATGATTTCAAGCAGGGCCGGGTCGACATGGCGATTTTCGAGAATCCCGAATGGGGTTGGCAGGATGTGCCGCACACGTCGGTGGACATGGGCCTGGAAGATGCGGAAGTCTTCGTCGCCCAGCGCCAGCCGGAGCGCCAGCAAAGTTATTTCGCCGACCTCAGGGGCAAGCGCCTGGCGTTGTTCAGCGGTTATCACTACGCCTTTGCCGAATTCAACGCCGACCCCAAGTTTCTCGTCGGTCAATACAACGCCACGCTGACGTATTCCCACGACAGCAATCTGCTGATGGTCTTGCGCGGGCGGGCGGATATCGCCCTGGTGACCCGTTCGTACCTCAACGATTACGTGTTGCGTAATCCCGAAGTCGGCCCGCAATTGCTGGTGTCTGAGCGCATCGATCAGGTTTATCACCATTACGCGCTGATCCGGCCACAGGCGCCCATTTCCAGTGAGGCGTTTGCACAGTTGCTGCAGATGCTGCGGGATAACGGTCAGTTGCTGAACATTTTCCAGCCCTACCAGATTCATCTGGTGCCCATGCATGCCCATTGAATGCGCCACTAAATTTCCCTTCCTGGCTCACGTCCCACGTTGACTACCGACGAATACGCGAGCCCCTCCCATGTCCAACCTCAACCACCCGACGACGTTGCCCTTGCCCGGCGGCCGTCGCCTCGGCGCCGATGAAACCGAACGCCACCTGAGCCTGATGCTCGAAGGTGCGCCGCTGATCCGGCTGCGCCTTGCGCGCGGTCCCGAGTTGCACGTGCACTTGCAGGAGATCAACGACCGCCCGGTGGGCCCGGCGCTATGGGCGGCCTGCTATTGGCTGTTTGCTCGCCATCCCGACTGCCAGCGCCTGACCTGGCACCTTAACGAGCGCCCCGGCGAAGCCTTGCTCAGCGGTTTGTTGACGGCCACTGAACGTGCCGGTGAGTACTTTTGCGAGCGCACAATGTTCTGGCAATTGCCGCAGCCCTGGCTGGGGGAGTCGTTCAACGGCAGTTACCCGCAACAGATGGTCATCACCGATGGCCGCCGCCATCCACGTCGGCCCATCAAGCCCCGTGGCGAGGTGTACCGGCGTTTCGATGCGCGGCTGGGGGCCTGGGTGTCCTTGCGCACCCTGGAAATCGAGCAGGACTTGGAACGTTTCAACCGCTGGCAGAACAGCCCGCGGGTGGCGAGCTTCTGGCAGGAGGAGGGCAGCCTGGAACAGCATCGCCAGTACCTGGGCAAGCTGCAGGCCGATCCCCGGGTCTTGACCCTGATCGGCTGTTTCGATGACCAGCCGTTCGCTTATTTCGAAGCCTATTGGGCCAAGGAAGATCGCATCGCGCCGTTCTATGACGCCGGCAACTACGATCGCGGCATCCACATGTTGGTGGGTGAAGAGCAACACCGGGGGCCGCACAAGGTTGCCAGTTGGCTGTCGGCGCTGGTGCATTACCTGTTCCTGGACGATCCGCGCACCCAGCGCGTGGTCGCCGAGCCCCGGGCCGACAATGCCCGGATGATCGGGCATCTGCACAACCAGTGTTTCCACTGTGAAAAGGAATTTGATTTCCCGCACAAACGCGCGGCGCTGATGATCCTGGGGCGTGAGCGGTTTTTTGATCGGTGTGGGTTGATGTAAGGGGCGGGGCGGTCATCAGGCCGCCATCGCGTGCAAGACTTGCCCGCGATGGGGCCGCAACTAACACCCCCCTATCACCGCCGGGCGAAGGTATCCCCGCGAACCCCCGACACCTTGCGGCAATGCACCAGGGCATCGCGGATCATGAAGTTCACCAGGGTCGGCGAGACCCCCAGTTCCTTGGCGATGTCCTTCTGTGGCACGCCATGCAGGCGATACATCTCGAAGGCATAGCGGGTGCGGCTGGGCAGCTCGGTCAGCGCATCGGCGATGTGTTCCAGCGTGGAAAAGTTGATATGGGAGGTTTCTGGCGAAGCACCCTGGATCACCACGTTCAACCCTTCCTCTTCCGGCCCCGAGTATTTCTGTTCCAGCGCCTGCTTGCGGTAGTGGTCGATCGCCAGGTTGCGCACGATCTGGAACAGATAGCTGAGCTGCGCCTTGAACGAGGAGGTGATCTGGGGCGCCGATTGCAGCCGGAAAAACGCGTCCTGCACCACATCCTCCGCGCGGGATCGGCAGCCGGTAATGCGTGCCGCGATCTTGACCAGGATCAATCGGTTGTCCACGAATGCCTGGAGTAACGGTGAGTCGCACCTGCTTGTGGATACTTGTTCCGTCATGGAATTCACCTTGCTGCAAAAAGTTAGCAGGACATCCGGATGCCGGATCCGTCCTACACATCGAGCGCCAAATTAGGCTTAATGATAATGATTGTCAATTGAGAAGAAGAATTATTGATGCAATAAAGTCCAGCCTCGGCACCGCGACCCATTGCCGCGGTGCCTGGCAGCTGGCTGCTTCGCCGCAGGCCTCGGTGAGTCGGCTGCCCGACTAATTATTTGCCGCGGCTATCCGTTCCATGGGGGACAACTTGCAAGCCGAATTCAGGCAGGAAACCCCCATGACCGACGCGTTCGAATTCCCCAGCACCCTGGCTCATGCCCTCCAGCGCCGCGCCGCGTTGACGCCGGACCGGGTGGCCCTGCGCTTCCTTGCCGACACCCCCGGGCAGGGTGTGGTGTTGAGTTATCGCGACCTGGACTTGCGTGCCCGGACCATCGCCGCCGCTTTGCAGGCCGAGGCCGCGCTGGGTGATCGCGCCGTGCTGCTGTTCCCCAGCGGCCCTGACTACGTTGCGGCGTTCTTTGGTTGCCTCTATGCCGGGGTGATTGCCGTGCCGGCCTATCCGCCGGAGTCCACCCGTCGCCATCATCAAGAGCGCTTGCTGTCGATCATTGCCGACGCCGAACCGCGCCTGTTGCTCACCCGCAGTGATCTGCGCGAGCCGTTGCAAGCCATCGAATCGGCGCCGCCGGTGTTGTGTGTCGATACCCTCGACCCGGCCCGCGCCGGGCAATGGCGGATGCCGACGCTGCAGGACGATGACATTGCCTTCCTGCAATACACCTCCGGCTCCACCGCGTTGCCCAAGGGTGTGCAGGTCAGCCACGGCAACCTGGTGGCCAACGAGTTGCTGATCCGCCATGGCTTTGGCATCGACCTGAACCCTGATGACGTCATCGTCAGTTGGCTACCGCTGTACCACGACATGGGCTTGATCGGCGGTTTGCTGCAGCCGGTGTTCAGCGGCGTCCCGTGCGTGCTGATGTCGCCGGCCTACTTCCTGGCCCGCCCCCTGCGTTGGCTCGAAGCGATCAGCGAATACGGCGGCACCATCAGCGGTGGCCCGGACTTCGCCTATCGGCTGTGCAGCGAACGGGTCAGTGACTCGGCCTTGGAGCGTCTCGACCTGAGCGGCTGGCGCGTGGCCTATTCCGGTTCCGAGCCAATCCGCCTCGACACGCTGGAGCGGTTTGCCGAGAAGTTCGCCCCGTGCGGTTTCACGCCGGACAATTTCATGGCCTCCTACGGCCTGGCCGAAGCGACCCTGTTCGTCGCCGGCACGCCACGCCGTCACGGCATTCCTTCGTTGCGGGTGGACGATGCGGCACTGGCGCAAAACCGAGCCGAGCCGGGGCAGGGCAGTGCGGTGATGAGTTGCGGTGTCAGTCAGCCCGGGCACGCGGTGCTGATCGTCGAGCCCGCTACGGCGCAGCCGTTGGCTGACAACCAGGTCGGTGAAGTCTGGGCTGCCGGCCCGAGCATCGCCCTGGGCTATTGGCGCAACCCCGAAGCCAGCGCCAAGACCTTTGTCCAGCACGATGGCCGGACCTGGCTGCGTACCGGCGACCTGGGTTTCCTGCGTGACGGCGAGCTGTTCATCACCGGTCGCCTGAAAGACCTGCTGATCGTGCGCGGGCATAACCTCTATCCCCAGGACATCGAGCAAGCCATCGAGCGCGAAGTGGAGGTGGTGCGCAAGGGGCGCGTGGCCGCGTTCGCGGTCAACGATGGCGGCGAGGAAGGCATTGGCATCGCTGCGGAAATCAGCCGCAGCGTGCAGAAAATCCTGCCGCCCGAAGCCTTGATCAAAGCTATTCGCCAGGCCGTGGCCGAGGCCTGCCAGCAAGCCCCGAGCGTGGTGGCGCTGCTCAATCCCGGCGCGTTGCCCAAGACCTCCAGCGGCAAGTTGCAGCGCTCGGCGTGTCGCAGTCGATTGGCCGACGGCAGCTTGGACAGTTATGCACAGTTCCCGTCAGCCGAGGTAGAAGACGCTGATGAGTCTGCGCCGTCCTCCGAGCTGCAAACGCTCATCGGCCAAATCTGGCGGGAGCAACTGCAGGTCGAACAAGTCCAGGCTGACGATCACTTCTTCCTGTTGGGCGGTAATTCCATCGCCGCCACCCAGGTGATCGCCCGGCTACGGGAAATCCTGGGGCTGGAACTGAACCTGCGCCTGCTGTTCGAAGCCCCGACCCTGGCCGCGTTCGCCGAAGCGGTGGCGAACCAGCAACAGGACGGCGGCCAGCCTCAAGGAGCGATCAGCGCATTGTCGCGGGACGAAGCGTTGCCGCAATCCCTGGCCCAGAACCGTTTGTGGATTACCTGGCGGCTTGACCCGACGAGCCATGCCTACAATATTCCCGGCGCCTTGCGCCTGCGCGGCGCGCTGGACGAAAACGCGTTGCGCAGCAGTTTCCAGCAACTGATCGAGCGTCATGAGTCCCTGCGCACGCGGTTCCTGGAGCGCGATGGCGTGGCCCTGCAACAGGTCGATCCAGCAGGGGAATTCAAGCTGCATGTCATCGACCTCGGCGACCTGCCTGCCGACTCGCGCGAAGCCCGGGCGCGGCAGGTTCGAGAAGACGAAGCGGCCACGCTGTTCGATCTGGAGAAGGGGCCGCTGCTGCGGGTCAGCCTGTTGCGCCTCGACGAGGATGACCATCAACTGCTGGTGACGCTGCACCACATCATCGCCGACGGCTGGTCGATGAATGTATTGATCGAAGAGTTCTCCCGCGTGTACGCCGCCGCCTCCCAAGGCCAGGTTGCTGAACTGGCGCCATTGCCCTTGCAATACGCCGACTACGGCAGTTGGCAACGCCAATGGCTCGCCCAGGGCGAGGCCGAGCGCCAACTGAGCTACTGGAAGCAGCAACTGGACGCGGAACATTCGGCCTTGGCGCTGGGCACGGATCATCCACGCAGCGCGCAACGCCAGCGCAGCGCCGCGCGGCACAGCCTGCGCCTGGACAAGGACCTCGGCGAGGCCCTGCGCCACGTGGCCCAGGCCCATGACGCGACGCCGTTCATGCTGTTGCTGGCAGCCTTCCAGGCGCTGTTGCAGCGTTACAGCGGGCAATCCGACATTCGCATCGGCGTGCCCAACGCCAACCGTCCGCGCCTGGAAACCCAGGGGCTGATCGGCTTCTTCATCAACACCCAGGTCCTGCGCGGGCAGGTCGATTCCCGTCAACCGTTTGCCGCGTTGCTGGCCCAGGCCCGGGAAGCCACGCTCGGGGCCCAGGCCCACCAGGACCTGCCATTCGAACAATTGCTCGAAGCGTTTCCCGAGGCGCGCGAGCAAGGCCTGTTCCAAGTGATGTTCAACCACCAGCAGCGTGACCTGGGTGCCTTGCGCCGTCTGCCGGGGCTGCTGGCCGAGGAATTGTCGTGGCACAGCCGCGAAGCCAAGTTCGACCTGCAATTGCACAGCGAAGAAGATCGCAACGGCCGGTTGACCCTGTCGTTCGACTACGCCGACGAACTGTTCGAGGCGGCGACCATCGAGCGGCTGGCAGCCCATTACTGCAACCTGTTGCGGGCGGTCTGTGCCGATCCGCAGCAAGCCATCGGCGATGTACCGTTATTGAGCGCCGATGAACACAGCCAACAGCAGCAGTGGAGCGCGGCCCCATGCGCGCCGGCCAGCCAATGGCTGCCGGAGCTGTTGAACGAGCAGGCCCGCAGCACGCCGCAACGGATCGCCCTGCGCTGGGACGGTGGTCAACTCGATTATGCCGAGCTGCACGCCCAGGCCAATCGCCTGGCCCATTACCTGCGGGACAAGGGCGTGGGCCCGGACGTGTGCGTGGCGATTGCCTGCGAGCGCTCGCCGCAGTTGCTCGTTGGTGTACTGGCCATCATCAAGGCCGGCGGTGCCTATGTGCCGCTGGATGCGGACTACCCGGCCGAACGCCTGGCCTACATGCTCGACGACAGCGGCGTCGACCTGCTGCTGACCCAGACCGCGTTGCTGGAGCGTTTGCCAACCTGCGACGGCGTCAGTGTCATCGCCATGGACGCCTTGCACCTGGAACAATGGCCGAGCAACCCGCCGGGCCTGCACCTGCACGGCGACCACCTGGCCTACGTGATCTACACCTCCGGCTCCACCGGCCAGCCCAAAGGCGTCGGCAACACCCATGCGGCCCTGGCCGAGCGCCTGCAATGGATGCAAGCGACCTATGGGCTCGATGCCACCGATGTGCTGATGCAAAAGGCCCCCATCAGTTTCGACGTGTCGGTCTGGGAGTGCTTCTGGCCGCTGATCACCGGCAGTCAACTGGTCCTGGCTGGCCCCGGCGAGCACCGTGACCCGCACCGCATCGCCCAGTTGGTGCAGCAGTTTGGCGTCACCACGCTGCACTTCGTACCGCCGCTGCTCAGCCTGTTTATCGAAGAGCCGCTGAGCGCCCGCTGCACCAGCCTGCGCCGGCTGTTCTCTGGTGGCGAGGCCTTGCCCGCCGAACTGCGCAACCGGGTGTTGGCGCAACTGCCGTCGGTGCAATTACACAACCGCTACGGCCCGACCGAAACCGCGATCAACGTCACCCATTGGCATTGCACCGAGGCCGATGGTGAGCGCTCGCCTATCGGCCGTCCCCTGGGCAACGTCCTGTGCCGGGTACTCGACAGTGACCTCAATCCCGTGCCGGCCAGTGTGCCAGGCGAGCTGTGCATTGGCGGCCTGGGCCTGGCCCGGGGTTACCTCGGGCGTCCGGGCCTGAGCGCCGAGCGTTTTGTTGCCGACCCATTGGGACAGGCCGGTGCGCGGCTGTACCGTACCGGTGACCGTGCGCGTTGGAGCGCCGACGGCGTGATCGAGTACCTTGGCCGCCTCGACCAGCAGGTCAAGCTGCGCGGTTTTCGGGTCGAGCCACAGGAAATCGAAGCGCGGCTGCTGGCCCAGGACGGCGTCGCCCAGGTCGCGGTGCTGGTGCGCGACACCTCGGCCGGCCCGCAGTTGATCGGTTACTACACCGCGCCGGAGGTCGCCCAAGGCCAGGATGAATTGAACGCCCGGCTCAAGGCCGCCCTGGCCGCCGAACTGCCGGATTACATGGTGCCCGCCCAACTGCTGCGCCTGGACGCCATGCCTTTGAGTCCGAGCGGCAAGCTCGATCGCCGCGCCTTGCCTGAACCGCAATGGCAGGTGCGCGAGCATGTCGAGCCGGTCAGTGCCCTCCAACAGCAAATCGCCGGCATCTGGCGCGACGTGCTGGGACTGGCGCGCATCGGCTTGCGGGACGATTTTTTTGCCCTCGGCGGTCATTCGCTGCTGGCGACCCAGATCATTTCCCGCACTCGCCAGGCCTGTGACGTGGAACTGCCATTACGGGCGCTGTTCGAGGCGAGCGAGCTGGGCGCTTTCGCCGAACAAGTGCGCTTGATCCAGGCCAGCGGCCAGACCAATCGCCAGCCGCCCATCGAGAAGGTTGACCGCAGCCAACCGGTGCCGCTGTCCTACTCCCAGCAGCGCATGTGGTTCCTCTGGCAGATGGAGCCGGACAGCCCGGCCTATAACGTCGGTGGCATGGCGCGCTTGCGCGGGGTGCTGGATGTCGGGCGCTTCGAGGCGGCCTTGCAGGCGTTGATCCTGCGCCACGAAACCCTGCGCACCACGTTCCCGAGCGTTGACGGCGTGGCCCACCAGCAGGTGCACGGCGAGACGGGCCTGCGCATGGACTGGAAGGACTTCTCGATGCTGGCCTTTGATGTCCGCGAACAGCGAGTGCAGCAACTGGCCGACAGCGAGGCCCACCAACCCTTCGACCTGGAAACCGGGCCGCTGCTGCGGGCCTGTCTGGTCAAGACCGCCGAGCATGAGCATTACTTTGTCCTGACGCTGCACCACATCGTCACCGAAGGTTGGGCGATGGACATTTTCGCCCGTGAACTGAGCGCGCTGTACGAAGCCTTTATCGACGATCGCGAATCGCCCCTGGAACCTTTGCCGGTGCAGTACCTGGACTACAGCGTCTGGCAGCGTCAGTGGTTGGAGTCCGGCGAGCGTCAACGGCAGTTGGACTACTGGACCGCGCAACTGGGTCGCGAACATCCGCTGCTGGAGCTGCCCGGCGATCGCCCGCGTCCGTCGGTGCAAAGCCATCGCGGTGAACTGTTCCGTTTCGATCTCAGCGATGATTTGGCGGCGCGGGTCCGTGCCTTCAACGCGCAACAGGGCCTGACCCTGTTCATGACCATGACCGCCGCCCTGGCCGTGTTGCTCTACCGCTACAGCGGCCAGACCGACTTGCGCATCGGCGCGCCAGTGGCGAACCGCATCCGCCCGGAAAGCGAAGGGCTGATCGGTGCGTTTCTCAACACCCAAGTGTTGCGTTGCCAGCTCGACGGGCAGATGTCGGTGGGCGAGCTGTTCGAACAGGTGCGCCACACCGTCATCGAAGGCCAGTCCCACCAGGACTTGCCGTTCGATCATCTGGTGGAAGCCCTGCAACCACCGCGCAGTGCGGCTTACAACCCGCTGTTCCAGGTGATGTGCAACGTGCAGCGCTGGGAGTTCCAGCAGAGCCGCACGTTGGCCGGCATGACGGTGGAATACCTGGTCAACGACGCCCGGGCCACCAAGTTCGACCTCAACCTGGAAGTCACCGACCTGGACCAGCGCCTGGGTTGCTGCCTGACCTACAGCACCGACCTGTTCGACGAACCGCGCATCGCGCGCATGGCCGGGCACTGGCGCAATCTGCTGGAAGCGTTGCTGGACGATCCGTCCCGACGCCTGGGTGAACTGCCCTTGCTGGACACCCGCGAGCAGCAACAACTGCTCGACAGCCTGGGCGTCGAGCCCGGTGAGCATCGCCTGGATCGATGCCTCCATGAGTTGTTCGACGAGCAGCCGCGGATGCGTCCCGATGCGCCGGCCCTGACTTTTGCCGGGCAGACCCTGACGTATGCGCAACTGGACAGCAGTGCCAATCGTCTGGCCTGGATGCTGCGCGAGCGAGGCGTCGGGCCGCAGGTACGTGTCGGCCTGGCCCTGGAGCGTTCGCTGGAAATGGTCATTGGCCTGCTGGCGATTCTCAAGGCCGGCGGTGCCTATGTGCCGCTGGACCCGGAATACCCGCTGGACCGCTTGAGCTACATGATCGAGGACAGCGGCGTCAGCCTGCTGCTCAGTGACCGGGCGATGTTCCTGGCCCTCGGTGCATTGCCCGACGGCGTGGGCTGCTGGTGCCTGGAAGATGATTCGCCGGCCTTGGCGCAGTACCCGGATCACGCGCTGCCGCTGAACAACCTGCCGCAACACCAGGCCTACCTGATCTACACCTCCGGCTCCACCGGCAAGCCCAAGGGCGTGGTGGTGTCCCAGGGTGAAATCGCCATGCATTGCCAGGCAGTGATCCAGCGTTTCGGCATGCGCCCGGACGATTGCGAGCTGCATTTCTATTCCATCAACTTCGATGCGGCCACTGAACGTCTGCTGGTGCCATTGCTCAGTGGCGCCCACGTGGTGCTGCGGGCCCAGGGCCAATGGGACGCCGAGGAAATCTGCGGGCTGATTCGCCAGCATCGCATCAACATTCTTGGCTTCACCCCCAGCTACGGCAGCCAGTTGGCGCAGTGGCTGGCGACCCAGGGACAGACCCTGCCGGTGCGCATGTGCATCACCGGTGGCGAAGCCCTGACGGGCGAGCATTTGCAGCGCATTCGCGCGGCGTTCAACCCGAGCCTGTTCTTCAACGCCTATGGCCCGACCGAAACCGTGGTCATGCCGTTGGCAAGCCTGGCTCCGGAGCGACTGGAGGAGGGCGCGGCCAGTGTGCCGATTGGCAGCGTGATCGGGGCCCGGGTGGCGTATATCCTCGACGCCGACCTGGCGTTGGTGCCGCCAGGCGCCACGGGTGAGTTGTATGTGGGCGGCGCCGGTCTGGCCCAGGGTTATCACCAGCGTCCGGGGATGACCGCCGAGCGTTTCGTCGCCGACCCGTTCGCCACCGAGGGCGGACGCCTCTATCGCACTGGCGACCTGGTGCGCCAGCGTGCCGATGGGCTGGTGGAGTACCTGGGACGGATCGACCATCAGGTGAAAATCCGCGGCTTTCGCATCGAGCTGGGGGAAATCGAAACCCGTTTGCTGGAACATGACGCGGTGCGCGAGGCCGTGGTCCTGGCCCTCGACACGCCGGGGGGCAAGCAACTGGCCGGCTATCTGGTGAGCGACGTCGCCAGCCAGGACGACGGGCGACAAGCGGCCCTGCGCGACGCCTTGAAAAACCACCTCAAGGCCCAGTTGCCGGACTACATGGTACCCACGCACCTGATCCTGCTGGCGAGCATGCCGCTGACCGCCAACGGCAAGCTCGACCGGCGCGCCTTGCCGATGCCCGATCCCGAACTCAATCGCCAACACTACGTGGCGCCGAGCAATGCCCTGGAGCAAACCTTGGCGGCGATCTGGTGCGACGTGCTGAACGTCGGGCAAGTGGGCCTTAACGATAACTTCTTCGAGCTGGGCGGCGATTCGATCCTGTCCATCCAGGTGGTCAGCCGCGCCCGGCAGCAGGGCATTCATTTCACGCCCCGGGACTTGTTCCAGCACCAGACCGTACAGACTTTGGCCGCGGTTGCCACGCGCAGCCAGCAGGTGCTTGCCGAGCAGGGCTTGTTGCAGGGTGAGTCCGGGTTGACGCCGATCCAGCACTGGTTCTTCGAGCGCCCGATCCCCAACCGGCATCACTGGAACCAGGCACTGGTGCTGGAGCCGACTACGGCCCTGGCGCCGCAACCGCTGGAACAGGCACTGCGCAGCCTTCTCCAGCACCATGATGCCTTGCGCCTGGGCTTCGACGAAAGCACCGGGCACTGGCGGGCCGAGCACCAGCCGTTGTCTGGTGCGGCGCTGTTGCGGCACGTGTCCGTGGACACCGCGCAGGATTGCGAAGCGTTGTTTGCCGAGACGCAGAGCCGTTTCAATCTGGCCACCGGGCCATTGCTGCGCGCAGTGCTGGCGCAGTTCCCCGACGGCCAGCAACGGTTGCTGATCGTCATCCATCACCTGGTGGTCGATGGTGTGTCGTGGCGGGTGTTGATGGACGATTTGCAAACCGTCTATCGCCCGCTCGCCATCGGGCAGGCAGCGCAACTGTCGGCCAAGACCAGCCCATTGCGGGACTGGGCCGCGCGCTTGCAGGCTTACGCCGGCAGCGAATCTCTGCGCGAAGAACTGGCGTGGTGGCAAGCACAGTTGAGCGGCGCGCAGGTGCCGCTGCCGTGTGCGAATCCCGAGGGCGGGCTCCTGGAACGTCACGCTGAAACCGTCAGCGTGCGCCTGGACGCCGAGCGCACCCGGCAACTGTTGCAACAGGCGCCGAGCGCCTACCGCACCCAAGTCAACGACCTGCTGCTTACCGCCCTGGCTCGTGTGCTGTGCCGCTGGAGCGGCCATGCCTCGGCCCTGGTCCAGCTTGAAGGCCACGGCCGCGAAGCGCTGTTCGACGACCTTGACCTGACCCGCACCGTCGGCTGGTTCACCAGCGTCTATCCCGTGCGCCTGAGCCCAGCGGCCGAAGGCTTCGGAGCGTCTATCAAGGCCATCAAGGAACAATTGCGCGCAGTGCCCCACAAGGGCCTCGGCCATGGCGTATTGCGCTACCTGGCCGACGCCGCGACTCGCCAGACGATGGCCAACCTGCCGCATGCGGCGATCACCTTCAACTACCTGGGCCAGCTTGACCAGACCTTGGGTCATGATGCGCTGTTCCAGCCGCTGGAGGCGCCGTTGGGGGCGATCCACGATCCCGATGCGCCGCTGCCCAATGAGCTGAGTGTCGACAGCCAGGTCAGCGGTGGCGAGTTGCTGCTGCGCTGGACGTTCAGCCGCGAACGGCATGATCGTCAGGCCATCGCGACCCTGGCCGATGCCTACCTCGATGAGTTGCAACGCCTGATCGAGCACTGCCTGACAGACGAGGCGGGCGGCCTGACACCATCGGACTTCCCCTTGGCGAAGCTGACCCAGGGCCAGCTCGACAGCCTGCCGGTGCCGGCCGCGCAGATCGAGGACGTCTACCCGCTGACGCCGATGCAGGAAGGCATGCTGCTGCACACCTTGCTGGAACCGGGCACGGGCCTGTACTACATGCAGGATCGCTACCGCATCAACAGCGAACTGGACCCGCAGCGTTTTGCCCAGGCCTGGCAGGCGGTCATTGCCCGGCATGAAGCCTTGCGCGCGTCGTTCTGCTGGAACGTTGGCGAAGACATGTTGCAAATTATCCACCGGCCCGGCAGCACGCCGGTGGATTATCTCGACTGGTCCGAGGTGCCCGAAGACGCCCAGGAAACCAAGCTCCAGGCCCTGCTCAAGGACGAGCGCGAGGCCGGTTTCGATCTGTTGAACCAGGCGCCGTTCCACCTGCGACTGATTCGGGTCGGCGCGGCACGCTACTGGTTCATGATGAGTAACCACCACATCCTCATCGATGCGTGGTGCCGTTCGCTGCTGATGGATGACTTCTTCGAGATCTACACCGCCCTGGGTGAAAACCGCGAACCGCAGTTGACCGTGCCGCCGCGCTATCGCGACTACATCGGCTGGTTGCAGCACCAGAGCCTGGCCGAAGCCCGCCAGTGGTGGCAGCACAACCTGCAAGGCTTCGAGCGGACCACGCCGATCCCTGGCGACCGGCCGTTCCTGCGCGAGCACGCCGGTGACAGCGGCGGCATGATCGTCGGCGACTGCTACACCCGTCTCGATACCCGGGACGGCGCACGGCTGCGGGAACTGGCCCAGGCCCATCAACTGACGGTCAATACCTTCGCCCAGGCGGCGTGGGCCCTGGTCCTGCGCCGGGTCAGCGGCGAGCGCGACGTGCTGTTCGGCGTCACCGTGGCTGGGCGCCCGGTGGAGCTGCCGCAGATGCAACGCACTGTGGGGCTGTTCATCAACAGCATCGCCTTGCGCGTGCAGATGCCCGAGGACCATCAACGCTGCAGCGTGCGCCAGTGGCTCAGCGATTTGCTGGCCCACAACATGCAACTGCGCGAGTACGAATACCTGCCGCTGGTGAACATCCAGGAGGCCAGCGAACTGCCCAAGGGCCAGCCGCTGTTCGACAGCCTGTTCGTGTTCGAGAACGCGCCGGTGGAAGTCTCGGTGCTGGACCGTGCCCAAAGCCTCAATGCCACCTCCGACTCGGGCCGCACCCACACCAACTTCCCGCTGACGGCGGTCTGCTACCCGGGAGATGATCTGGGGCTGCACCTTTCCTACGACCAGCGCTACTTCGACGAAGCCACCGTCCAGGGCCTGCTGAGTGAGTTCAAGCGGCTGCTGCTGGCGCTGATGGAGGGCTTGCACGGTGACATGAGCGAGTTGCCGCTGATCGGTGCCCAAGAGCAGGACTTCCTGATCGAAGGCTGCAACCAGAGCGAGCATGCCTATCCGTTGGAACAGAGCTACGTCGAGCTGTTCGAGGCGCGGGTCGCGGCTCATCCCCACCGCCCTGCGGTCAGTTGCCTGGACACGAGCTACAGCTACGCCGAGCTGAATGCACGCAGCAACCGCCTCGGCCACGCCCTGATCGCTGCCGGTGTCGGCCTGGATCAGCCAGTGGCGCTGCTGGCCGAACGGGATGCCGAGTTGCTGGGTATGATCATCGGCAGCTTCAAGGCCGGTGCCGGCTACCTGCCGCTGGATCCCGGCCTGCCGAGCCAGCGCCTGGGCCGCATCGTCGAATTGAGTCGCACGCCGTTACTGGTTTGCACCCAGGCCTGCCAGGCCCAGGCCCAGGCATTGCTGGACGAGTTCGCCTGTTCCGGACGACCAAAGTTGCTGGTGTGGGAAGCCGTCCAGGCCAGCGCTCTTTCGCTGGAAAACCCAGGGGTCTACAGCGGGCCGGATAACCTCGCCTACGTGATCTACACCTCCGGTTCCACCGGCCTGCCCAAAGGCGTGATGGTGGAGCAGCGAGGGATGCTCAATAACCAACTGAGCAAAGTGCCGTACCTGGCGCTGAGCGAGGCGGATGTCATCGCCCAGACGGCCTCCCAAAGCTTCGATATTTCGGTCTGGCAGTTCCTCGCCGCGCCGTTGTTCGGTGCCCGGGTCGACATCGTGCCCAACGCCATCGCCCACGACCCGCAAGGGCTGCTGGAGCATGTGCAGCAGCAGGGCATCACCGTGCTGGAAAGCGTACCGTCGCTGATCCAAGGCATGCTCGCCCAGGAACGCATCGGTCTGGACGGCTTGCGCTGGATGCTGCCCACCGGCGAAGCGATGCCGCCGGAACTGGCCCACCAGTGGTTGTTGCGTTATCCGGACATCGGTCTGGTCAACGCCTATGGCCCGGCGGAATGTTCCGACGACGTGGCGTTCTTCCGGGTGGACCTGGCCTCGACCCGTGGTACGTATCTGCCGATTGGCACGCCCACCGACAACAACCGTTTGTACCTGCTCGACGGCGCGCTGGACCTGGTGCCGCTGGGCGCGGTGGGTGAGTTGTGCGTGGCGGGCATCGGGGTTGGCCGCGGTTATGTCAGCGATCCCCTGCGTACCGCCCCAGTGTTTGTGCCGAATCCGTTCGGCGCGCCGGGGGAGCGGCTGTACCGCACCGGCGACCTGGCGCGGCGGCGCAGCGATGGGGTGTTGGAATACGTCGGTCGCATCGACCATCAGGTGAAGATCCGCGGCTACCGCATCGAGCTGGGTGAGATCGAGGCGCGCTTGCATGAACAGCCGGAAGTGCGTGATGGGGCGGTAGGCGTGCAGGAGGGCGCCAATGGCAAGCATCTGGTGGGCTACCTCGTCGCCACCGACTCGGCACTCAAACCCGCCGAACGCCTGGAGCGCATCAAGCAGCGCCTGCGGGCCGAATTGCCGGAATACATGGTGCCGCTGCACTGGCTGTGGCTCGAGCGCCTGCCGCTCAACGCCAACGGCAAGCTCGACCGCAAGGCCTTGCCGGCCCTGGAGATCGGTCAGTTGCAAAGCCAGGATTACCAGGCGCCTGGCAATGAACTGGAGCAGACCCTGGCAGACATCTGGGCCCAGGTGCTGAACGTCGAGCGGGTAGGGGTACGGGACAACTTCTTCGAACTGGGCGGGCATTCCTTGCTGGCGACGCAAATCGCCTCACGGGTGCAAAAGGCCCTGCAACGAAATGTACCGCTGCGGGCGATGTTCGAATGCAGCACGGTGCAGGAACTGGCCGACTACATCGATGGGCTGGCGGCCAGCGAGATCACCGAGGAGAAGGTGGATCGGTTGAATGATTTGATGGCGGAGTTGGAAGGAATGTAGTTTTGCGGCGTCTATGAAGACCTCATCGCGAGCGAGCTCCCCCAGGGTTTGTGATCGACACGAATCCCATGCGGGAGCTCACTCGCGATATCGGCTGCACGAACAGCGCAAAACCCAAGGTTGACGCCTCGCGCTTCGCGGCTCAGTCTCCCAAGGCTTTTTCCAGACACGAACAAGGAGGTCACCATGCCCTTTGCAATCATTGACGGACAACCGCTTCACTACCTGGACCAAGGCCAGGGCCCGGTGGTGCTGCTGGGCAGTAGTTATCTGTGGGACCACACAATGTGGGCGCCGCAGATCGAGGTGTTGTCCCAGCATTATCGGGTCATCGCCCTGGACTTGTGGGGGCACGGCCAGTCCGGGCGTTTGCCTGAGGGCATGACCTCCCTGGATGACCTGGCTCGTCAGGCATTGGCATTGATGGATCACTTGAACATCGACTGTTTCAACCTGGTCGGGCTTTCGGTGGGCGGGATGTGGGGGACGCGGCTGGCGCTGGCGGCGCCCACGCGGATCCAGTCGCTGGTGCTGATGGACACTTACGTCGGCGTCGAGCCGGAGCAGACCCGTCAGTACTACTTCTCACTGTTCGACAAGATCGAAGCCAGCGGCAGCATTCCCGAGCCGTTGCTGGACATCATCGTGCCGATCTTCTTCCGGCCGGGCATCGACCCGCAATCGGCGCTTTACCAGCAGTTTCGCGCCACATTGGCCGCGCTGCCAACCGATCGCCTGCGCGCCAGTATCGTGCCGCTGGGGCGGATCATTTTCGGTCGGGACGATATCTTGCCGCGCCTGCATGAACTGGACGCCAAGCGCACGACGGTGATGTTTGGCGACCAGGACAAACCGCGTCCACCGTCCGAGTCGCTGGAAATGGCCGAGCTGATCGGTTGCCCCCATGTAGTGATTCCGGACGCGGGGCACATTTCCAATCTTGAGAATCCGCAGTTCGTGACCGAGGCGTTGCTGGAGTTCCTGACGCGCAAGCACTGAAATTGTGGCGAGGGGATTTATCCCCGTTGGGCTGCGAAGCAGCCCTGAAACCTGACACCTCGGTGAACCTGACAAACCAAGTCGACAGCATTGGGGCCGCTTCGCGCCCCAGCGGGGATAAATCCCCTCGCCACAGGTGTTTGTCCAGGGCTTTACTTCGGCCCGAGTATCTTCACCAGCTTGTCCGGCGACGGCGCGCCTTGCTGCTGTTGCAGCTCGCCTTTGTCATCCAGATAGAAAATCGCCGGGGTGGCGGACAGTTCCAGTTCGTCCATCAACTGTTGGTTGGCGTCCAGTTTTGCCTGGATGGCCGGCGGTATGTCCTTGAGCGGTTTGAGCGGGCTGCCCTTGCCGGCCTTTTCATGCTCGGCCAGGGCTTTTTCCGGGTCCTTGGCCGCCAGCAAGGCGGCGGATTTACCCGGGCTGTCTTCGCGGATGATGCCCACCATGATGTGGCGCAACTGCACCTTGCCGGCCTTGACCCAGGGCCGGGCCTGTTCCCAGAACATGTTGCAGTACGGGCAGTTCGGGTCGCTGAACAGGTACACCGTGCGTGGTGCGTCCTTGTTGCCGTCGGCGATCCAGTTGCTGCCCTCCATCTTCGCCCAGATGGCCTTGGCCATCGGTGCATAAACCAGTTTTTGCAGTGGCTCGGCGCTCAGGTCCTTGCCGTCGGCGTCGTACAGGTTACCCAGCAGGACGTGCTGCCCATCCGGGGTCAGGTACAGCGCCATGCCACGGTTCTGGTATTGCGCCGCGTAACCGCGCAAGCCGTCCGGCGCGTCGAAGGTGCCGATGATTTTCGCGCCCTTGGCTTCGATCCTCTTGATCGCTGCAGGCAATTCTTCGGCCTGGAGCAGCGGGGCCTGCGACAGTGCGGTGGCGACGGCCAGGGTCAGCAGGTGGCGGAGGCGGGGCATGGCGTTTTCCTTGTGGCGGAGTGGGGCGTTGTGGACGAGTCCGGCGTTTCGAAGTTTTCCAGGGCGCGAGCCAGGCTCGCTTCCGACAATTCCCCCAGGTGGCTGCCCAGCAGGCGGCCATCGGCGCTGTAGAACAGGGTGGTCGGCAGGGCCATGGATCCGACAGCCTGGCCGAGGCGGCCGCTGCCGTCGAACAAGACGTTGTCCAGGCTCAGGCCTTGGGTGGCGAGGTAGGTGCTGACGCTTTGCATGCTTTCGGCCTGATTGACAAACAGGAAGGTCAGGTCCGGACGCTGTTGCTGGGCTTCTTCGAGCACCGGCATTTCACGCCGGCAGGGCGGGCACCAGGTGGCCCATAGATTGATCACCAGGGGGCCGCCCTGGTAATCGGTGAGTTTTACGGTCTCGCCGTCGGCGGTGCGCAGGGTGATGTCTGGCAGCCGGGTGCCTTGTTCATAAATCGTCAACGACAGGGTCGCCACCAGCCAGAACAGCAAGCCGCTGCCGACGCCGAAGCCCAATGGTCGGCGCAGGGGCGGACGGCGTCGTCCCCACAACAAGGCGGCAATCAGCAGCGCGACGATGCCCGGCCAGGCCAGGAAGCCACCATCGCGCAGGTCGACGATCTGCCAAGGGTCGTCCCGGTAATGTTGCCAATAAGCGACGACGAAGCCGATCCGTGCGGCCAGTAGGCCCAGTAGAAACAGCACGAACAGTACCGATTCGGGGTTTTCGCCCCCGCGCTTGGCCACCCGCCAGCCCACGAAGGTCGCCAGCGCCAGGGCGCTGATGAGCAACAGGTGGTTGAGGGCGATGGCAAAGGTGCCCAAGGTGAACGTCAGCATCAGCGCGCGTCCCGGGTGAGGTTCCAGCGCTCCAGGAACGCCTTGGCGTCGACTTCCCCGGTGATCCGCTGGCTGCGGCGTTCTTCACCGTCGGCGCCGATCCACAGCAGGCTCGGCGGCCCCGGCACTTGGTAACGGCCCAGCAGTTCCCGGCTGGCGGGGCTGTCGGCGGTGACGTCCAGGCGCAGCAGGCGCACACCGTTCAAGGCGTCGAGCACTTCGCTGCGACCGAAGACCTGTTTTTCCATGATCTTGCAGGACACGCACCAGTCGGCGTAGTAGTCCAGCAGCACCCACTGGCCCTGGGCCTTGGCGGCGTCCAGTTCCCGCTGCAGGGCGGCGGGCTCGCTGACCGTGACGAACGCATCGTGGGCACTGACGGTCGCGCGGCCCTCGGTGCCGGCGTAGACCTTCAGGGGCTGGAAGAAATCATCGCCGCCGCCCGCGGCGCCAATCACCAGCAGGCTGCCCCACAGGCCGAACAGCAACGAAGCGCTGCCGCAGACATAAGCGATGCGGCCGAACCCTTCGGTCTGGCGCCAGGCGCTGTAGGCGGCGATCAACAACAGCACGCCCCACAGGCCGACCCACAACGAACCGTCGATGATCGGGCGAATCATCAGCAGCGCGGTGCCCAGGAACAGGAAGCCGAATACGCCCTTGAGCAGGTTCATCCAGGCGCCGGGCTTGGGCAGGAAGCGGTTGCCCACCGTCACCAGCAGCAACAGTGGCAGGCCCATGCCGATGCCCATGGTGAACAGGATCAGCCCGCCGTGCAGCGCATTGCCGCTCTGGGCGATGTACAACAGCGCGCCGGCCAGCGGCGCGGTCATGCACGGGCCCACCAACAGGCCGGACAGCGCCCCGAGGATCCCGGCACCCACCAGGCTGCCGCCGCGGCGCTGGCGCCCGGCGTTTTCCAGGCGGTCACGCAGGGCGGCCGGCAATTGCAATTCGAAGAAGCCGAACATGGGCAGCGCCAGCAACACGAATACCGCCGCGAAGCTGCCCAGCAGCCACGGTTGTTGCAGCAGCGCCTGGAGGTTGGCGCCCAACAGCGCGGCGAGCACGCCCATGGCGGCGTACACCAGGGCCATGCTGATCACGTAGCTGCCGGCCAAGGCCAGGCCGCGTCTCGGCCCGGCGCCGCTGCCCACCACCAGCCCGGCCAGGATCGGCAGCATCGGCAGCGAACAGGGGGTGAACGCCAGCAGCAGGCCCAAGCCGAAGAACACCAGCAGGCTCCAGCCCAAGGCCCGTTGTTGCAGGCCGCTGGCCAGGGCCTGGTCCGGCGCCTCGCCGCGGGCCGCCACCGGTGCGCTGCCACCCAGGTCGACCACTTGGGTCTGGGGTGGATAGCACAGGCCGGCGTCGGCGCAGCCCTGGAAGCCGACCTTGATCTTGCCCGTGGCACCGGCCGGAATCTTCAGCTCCAGCGCCTGGCGATAGACCTGCTGGTCGCCGAAAAACTCGTCGCTGTGGGGTTCACCCTCCGGCAGCTTGGGTTTTTGCGCCTCGGCCAGGCCATCGAACTTGAGCCGCTGCTGATACAAGTAGTACCCATCGGCGATCTGCCAGAACAGCTGGGTTTCACCGGAGTCCAGGCGTTCGGAGGTAAACACGAACGCCTTTTCCACCGGCAGGAAATCGGGTTTGGTTTCGAAGGGATTGGCGGCCTGGGCCAGGCCCGAGATCAGGAACAGCCACAGCAAAAACAATCGACGCATGGATAAAGCCTTAGAACGAAGCAAGTGGAAAACACAATGGCGGCTGGCGATTAACCGTCGATTAACCCGGCGACGACCGGCAGGCAGCAATGATCGCCCATGTTGGCCGTACTCGTCGCATAATGTCGGCTTAATCGGCCGGCGGCCTAATGTACCTTTTTCCACGGGGCTTACCATGCGCGTACTGGTCTGCGAAGACGATGAGTTGATTGCCAGTGGGATCGTTGCCGGCCTTACGGCGCAGGGCCTGACTGTCGAGCACGTCGCCACCGCATCGGCGGCGCGGGCGATGGTCGGGGTGGCGGAATTCGACGTCATGGTGCTGGATCTGGGATTGCCCGACGAGGACGGTCTCAAGCTGCTCAGGCAACTGCGTCAGCAGGGGATGCAGACGCCGGTGCTGATCCTCACTGCCCGAGACTCGGTAACCGACCGGGTCGACGGCTTGCAGGCCGGCGCCGATGACTACCTGCTCAAACCCTTCGACCTGCGCGAGCTTGCGGCGCGCCTGCACACGTTGCTGCGGCGCGTGGCGGGGCGCAGCGTCAACCTGATCGAGCACGGTCGCCTGACCTACGACCCCAGCAGTCGGGAAACCACCCTGGACGGCCAGCCGGTGGATCTGTCCCGGCGCGAGCAATCGCTGTTGCAGGCGCTGCTGCACAGTCGCGGTCGGGTGCTGTCCACCGAACAACTCAAGGACAGCGTCTACGGCTTCAACGACGAATTGGAAAGCAACGCCCTCAACGTTCATATCCATCACCTGCGGCGCAAGTTGGGCAACGGGATTGTCGAGACTGTGCGCGGCTTGGGTTATCGCCTGGGGCCGGCCGAAGGTGGAGAGTCCTCCAAGTGATGAGCCTGCGACTGCGCCTGAGCCTGACCCTCGGCGCGGCTTTCGCCCTGATCTGGGCCCTGGCCGCGGCGTGGATGCTCAGTGACCTGCGCAACCAGATGATGTTCTCCCTCGACCAGCGCCTGGTGGCTTCGGCGCGGATGGTCGCCGGGTTGCTGGAACAGATGCCGCCGCTGCCCAGCAAGGGCGATGGCACCCACTTGAGCTCCGAGCAATTGAGCATTCCCGGCGGCATGGCCTGTCAGGTCAGTTCCTTGCGCGGCGAGATTCTGGCCCGCAGCCACGGCACTCCAGAGCAAACCCTGGAAGCCGAGAAAATGGGCTTCCACGACCAGATGATCGATGGCGCGCCCTGGCGCAGCTTCACCCTGGCCCGGGGTGACTTGCGTATCACCACCGCCGACCGCCAGATCGAACGCGAAGCCCTGAACATGTCGATACTGCTGGCCGCCTCGGTGCCGGTGGGCGTGGCATTGCTTGGTTGCCTGTGCCTGTTGTGGCTGGGCATCGGCCAGGGCCTGGCGCCGCTCAATCGCATGCGCGATGCGCTGATGCGGCGTAGCGCCGATTCCCTGGAGCCCTTGCAGATCCATCCACTGCCCAGCGAATTGCGACCGCTGCTGGAGACCCAGAACCAGCTGTTCCAGCGCATCGGCAAGACCATCGAGCGCGAGCGACGGCTGACCGGCGACGCTGCCCACGAGCTGCGCAGCCCGCTGACCGCGATCAAGACGCACCTGCAAGTGGCGCGCATGACCGAGGGCGCCGCCCGCGACCAATCCCTGGCCCGGGCCGAGGAGGGCACCGACCGCATGCATCGCACGCTCGAACAGTTGCTGCTGCTGGCGCGGGTAGAAGGTAGCCTGTCGTTCGACGATGGCGTGCAATGCAACGCCGAGCAGGTCGCCCGGCTGGCGATCCAGGATGCCGCTAGCAGTGATTCCCGGCGGATCAGGCTGCACGTATCCCCAGGGTTGTCCGATGCACCGGTGCAGATGCCGGCGGTGCTCTCCATCGCCGCCTTGCGCAACCTGCTGGATAATGCCCTGCGCCATACTCCGGACGATACCGATGTGGAGCTGAGCCTGGAGATGGTCGGCCAGCGCGTGCGCTTCCAGGTCCGCGACCACGGCCCCGGCATCGCCGCCGACGACATCCAGCACCTGACCCAGCGCTTCTGGCGCAATGGCCAGAGCACCGGCTGCGGCCTGGGGCTGGCGATCGTCCAGGCCATCGTCCAGCGTTGCGGTTGCGGCCTGCATTTCGACACGCGCCCGGATGGGCTGCGGGTCGAGTTGACGGTGCCGGTGCAGGTAGTGCTCGGCTAAGTGGATGAACCTGTGTGGCGAGGGGATTTATCCCCGCTGGACCGCGCAGCGGGCCCAAACCGGCCATCTCGATCAACCTGATACACCTCGTTCCCTGGCTTGAGGGCTGCTGCGCAGCCCAGCGGGGATAAATCCCCTCGCCACACAGGTCATTGATCGAGCCGGTAGGGAAAGTTCGACCGGAGAGTAAATCCATGCCGCGCTGATGCGTTTCCACAACAGGAAACCTGCATGTGCGCCCGACCGGATACGCACCTGTGCGGTGTGCCTTTTGGGTCGCTACTTACAGTGGATTGCGGGGGTCGAGAGATGTCAGTCGCCAACAGCCTTATCGAAGCACAGCCGGCACGGGTCAGCCCTGCGCCGGTAGAGACGCTCTACCAGTTCAATGAGTCGCCGCTGCTGGCCCGCCAGAGTCGGCAGGAGTCCAATGCCCGCAGCTACCCACGGCGGATTCCCTTGGCCCTCAAGCGTGCCAGGGGACTGTATGTCGAGGACGTCGAGGGTCGCACCTTCATCGACTGCCTAGCCGGCGCCGGCACCTTGGCGCTGGGGCATAACCATCCGGTGGTGATCGAGGCGATCCAGCAGGTGCTGGCCGATGAGCTGCCCTTGCATACCCTGGACTTGACCACGCCGGTCAAGGACCGCTTTGTCCAGGACCTGTTCGGCCTGTTGCCGGCGCAACTGGCCGCCGAGGCGAAGATCCAGTTCTGTGGCCCCACCGGCACCGACGCGGTGGAAGCCGCCCTCAAGTTGGTGCGCACCGCCACCGGCCGCAGCACCGTGCTGTCGTTCCAGGGTGGTTATCACGGCATGAGCCAAGGGGCGTTGAGCCTGATGGGCAGCCTGGGGCCGAAGAAACCCTTGGGCGCCTTGCTCAGCAATGGCGTGCAATTCATGCCATATCCCTACGACTACCGCTGTCCGTTCGGGTTGGGTGGTGCCGAGGGCGTGAAGGCCAACCTGCATTACCTGGAAAACTTGCTGAACGACCCCGAGGCCGGCGTGCAATTGCCGGCGGCGGTGATTGTCGAGGTGGTGCAGGGTGAGGGCGGGGTGATCCCGGCCGATTTTGACTGGCTACGCGGTTTGCGGCGCATTACGGAACAGGCCGGTGTGGCGTTGATCGTCGACGAAATCCAGAGCGGTTTCGGCCGTACCGGCAAAATGTTCGCGTTCGAGCATGCCGGGATCATTCCGGACGTTGTCGTCCTGTCCAAAGCCATCGGCGGCAGTCTACCGCTGGCCGTGGTGGTCTACCGCGACTGGCTCGACACCTGGCTGCCAGGTGCCCATGCCGGGACTTTCCGTGGCAATCAAATGGCCATGGCTGCAGGTTCTGCGGTGATGCGCTATCTGCTGGAGCACAACCTGCCGGCCCACGCCGCCGCCATGGGGGAGCGCTTGCGCGAGCACCTGCTCATCCTGCAGAGGGATTTCCCGCAACTGGGCGATATCCGTGGTCGTGGGCTGATGCTCGGCGTCGAGCTGGTGGATCCGACGGGCCTGCCGGACACCCTCGGTCATCCGCCGGTGCATGCAGGCCTGGCGCCACGGTTGCAGCGCGAATGCCTCAAGCGCGGGCTGATCCTGGAGTTGGGTGGCCGGCAGGGCGGCGTGGTGCGTTTTCTGCCGCCGCTGATCATTACAAAGGCAGAAATCGACCGGGTCGCCGAGATTTTCGGGCGAGCCTTGAAGGCAGCCGTGGCCGACAGCTAATTTTTCCCCGGCGCCGTACGTTCCTTTCATATCCTGGCTGCGCATGTGTTGCAGCGAACCTCGAGCAAAGATGGAGAAACACCCATGACTTCAGTATTCGACCGCGAGGACATCGTCTTTCAGGTCGTGGTCAACCACGAAGAACAGTATTCGATCTGGCCAGACTACAAGGCGATTCCCGAAGGCTGGCGCACCGTCGGCAAAAGCGGGTTCAAGAAGGAATGCCTGGCCTACATCGAAGAAGTCTGGACCGACATGCGCCCGCTGAGCCTGCGCAAGAAGATAGAAGAGCAGGCGGCTGCGGCCCACTAAATGTAGAGCCTGTGGCAGCAAGAAAGCTTCCCAAAGGAAGGCTGCGGGAGCGCACAAATCTTGCAGCCACATCAAAACCCCTGTGGGAGCAAGCTCGCTCCCACAGGGGCCGGCGTTACCCACTATTGCTCGATCAAAAAATCAATCAACGCCCGTGCCGCCGCCGGCAATTGCCGATGGGGCGGGTAGATGATTGAAAAGGGCCGGCTGCGCCCGCCAAAGTCCTCCAGCAAAGCCACCAGTTCCCCACGCTCGATTCGCTCCCGGACAATGAATTCATAGGTCTGGCAGATCCCCATCCCGGCCTGTGCCAGGGACACGATACCCAATACATCATCGGACACTTGCACATTGCCCGCCGGCAGCCATTCCCGGTCTTCATGATTGTCGCGAAACAGCCAGGGAGCGATGCGTCCGCTGCTGGGCATTACGAAGGACAGGCACGCGTGGGCAGCCAGTTCATCGACGTGCCGGGGTGTTCCGGCGCGTTCCAGGTAGTGCGGCGCGGCCACCAGGCACAGGCGGGCGTCTTCGAGCTTGCGCCCGACCAGGCCGCTGTCCGGCAGCGGCCCAAGGCGGATCGCCAGGTCATACCCCTCGGCCACCAGATCGACATTGCGGTTGGTGATACTCAACTCGACCCGAACTTGCGGGTAAGCCTCGGCGAAACGCGACAGCAGCGAGGGCAGGCGGTAATGACCGTAGGTGGTCGGTACGCTCAAGCGTACGCGACCGGTCAAGACACCGTCCTGGCCCTGGATTCGCCGCTCGGCGTCGTCAATCAGGGCAAAGGCCGAGCGTGACTGTTCCAGGTACAACGTGCCGGCGTCGGTGAGGTTCAGCCGCCGTGTGGTGCGTCGCAGCAGCTGTACGCCGAGCCGGGCTTCGAGGCGGGAGATGGCCCGGCTCAATACCGAAGGCGTGGTCCCCAGCGCCACGGCACCGGCGCTGAGCGTGCCTTTTTCCACGACCGTGACGAAGGCTTCCACGTCGGCCAGATAATCGAATCGGCGTGCCATTGTTGCCTCCAGGGGCCAAGTGATGTTCCGGCGCGCCAGTTTATCGCCGGTCAGGGCATCAATACAGTGAGCGCATCTTTTATCGAAACATCCAGGAGTCATCATGAAAAAGCTCACGACCTTGGCAACGTCTGTCGTTCTGGCGGGTATTGGCGTCGCGGCCCATGCCGATAACGTGCTGGTGGTCCTGTCGGATTCCGATCATCTGGATCTGAACAATGGCAAGGTCTTCTCCACCGGGTTTTACCTCAACGAATTGCTGCAGCCGGTGAAGCTGTTGCTCGATGCCGGTCACCACGTGACGTTCGCCACCCCGGAGGGCAAGGCGCCGACGCTGGACCGGTCCTCGGAGGACAAGATGTACTTCAATAATGACCCGGCGGAGCTGGAGCGTTACCGGGCGTTGCTGGCTCGACTGAACATCACTTCGGCCAAGGACTCACCGGTGATTAGCCTGGCCCGTGTCGAGCAGATCGGTCTGGAACAGTTCGATGCCCTGTACATTCCCGGCGGGCATGCGCCCATGCAGGATTTGCTCACGAGCGCACCGCTGGGGCGGGTGTTGACGCATTTCCATGACAAGGGCAAGACCACCGCGCTGGTCTGCCACGGCCCGATCGCGTTGCTGTCGACCTTGCCTGATGCCAAGGGCTTCGTCGGTCGGTTGGCCAGCAAAGGCCAGGCCTCGCCCCCGTCCGACTGGATCTACAAGGGGTACAACATGACGGTGATCAGCAACCAGGAAGAAGAACTCGCCAAGGGGTTGCTGGGCGGCGGGACCATGAAATTCTATCCACAGACCGCGCTGGAGCAGGCGGGCGGGCGCTACAGCAGCAATACCGCGCCATGGACGTCCCATGTGGTGAAGGATCGGGAACTGATTACCGGCCAGAACCCGGCGTCGGCGCTGGCGGTGGGGCAGGCGTTGGTTGAGCGGTTGAAACCATAGGCCGGAAGGCTTCCTATCCCTTGTGGGAGCGAGCTTGCTCGCGATTGCGGCGGGTCAGCAAGATCAATATTGGCTGACACTCCGTCATCGCGAGCAAGCTCGCTCCCACAGGTTTTTCCGGCACACCGGCTGGTTATTTAAACCGCCGCTCCACCCCTTTCTCCACCAGGATCTTCGCCGAAATCTCTTCCACGGAAAAATGCGTGGAGTTGATATGGGGAATGTTCTCCCGCCGGAACAGGTTCTCCACCTCGCGCACTTCGAACTCGCACTGGGCGTAGCTCGAATAGCGGCTGTTGGGCTTGCGCTCGTTGCGGATCGCGGTGAGGCGGTCCGGGTCGATGGTCAGGCCGAACAATTTGTGGTGATGGGCGCGCAGGGCGCTGGGCAGTTGCAGGCGCTCCATGTCGTCTTCGGTCAGCGGATAGTTGGCCGCGCGGATGCCGAATTGCATCGCCATGTACAGGCACGTCGGTGTCTTACCACAACGCGACACCCCCACTAGGATCAGGTCGGCCTTGTCGTAATAATGCGTGCGGGCGCCGTCATCGTTGTCCAGCGCGAAGTTGACCGCCTCGATCCGCTCCATGTAGTTGGAGTTGTGGCCAATGGAGTGGGACTTGCCGACCGAGTAGGAGGAATGCTCGCTCAGTTCCTGTTCCAGGGGCGCCAGGAACGTGGAAAAAATGTCGATCATGAAACCATTGGACGTTGCGAGAATCTCACGGATGTCCTGATTGACGATGGTATCGAAGATAATCGGGCGGAAACCGTCGGTTTCGGCGGCTTTATTGATTTGCTGTACCATGGCCCGCGCCTTGTCGACGTTGTCGATGTACGGCCGTATGAACTTGGCGAAGGTAATGTTTTCGAACTGTGCCAACAGGCTTTGGCCTAGCGTTTCGGCCGTAATGCCGGTGCCGTCGGAGATAAAGAAAGCAGATCGTTTCATTTGCGCCTTGGGCCTTAAGCTAGTGAGCTAGTGACGATTCTTGGATATGATAGGCGCGATTTGCTGGCCGCCAGTGGTCCGCATTCTCACTTATTTTCCAGGTCCAGGCCATATCGCCGGTCATCGCTCCCCTGGGGCCACCGGTGCCTTGAGCTTTTCCAACACAGTTAGTGGAGAGATCACCTTGGTAGAGTACGTAGTTTCCCTCGATAAGCTCGGCGTCCATGATGTGGAGCATGTGGGGGGCAAGAACGCATCCCTGGGCGAGATGATCAGCAACCTCGCCGGTGCCGGTGTATCGGTACCAGGTGGCTTCGCCACGACCGCCCAGGCTTATCGTGATTTCCTGGAACTGAGCGGCCTGAACAAGCAGATCCACGATGCGCTCGATGCCTTGGACGTCGATGACGTCAATGCCCTCGCCAAGACCGGTGCCCAGATCCGTCAATGGATCATGGAAGCCGAGTTCCCCGAGAAACTGAACGCCGAGATCCGCACCGCTTTCGCCAAGCTGTCCGAAGGCAATCCCGACATCGCCGTCGCCGTGCGCTCCTCGGCCACCGCCGAAGACCTGCCGGATGCCTCCTTCGCCGGCCAGCAGGAAACCTTCTTGAACATCCGTGGCGTGGAAAACGTCATCCGTGCCGCCAAGGAAGTCTTCGCCTCCCTTTTCAACGACCGTGCCATTTCCTACCGCGTGCACCAGGGCTTCGACCACAAGCTGGTCGCCCTGTCCGCCGGTGTGCAGCGCATGGTCCGCTCCGAAACCGGCACCGCCGGCGTGATGTTCACCCTCGACACCGAGTCGGGCTTCCGTGACGTGGTGTTCATTACCGGCGCCTACGGCCTGGGTGAAACCGTCGTGCAGGGCGCGGTGAACCCGGATGAGTTCTACGTCCACAAAGGCACGCTGCAAGCCGGTCGCCCGGCCATCCTGCGCCGCAACCTGGGCAGCAAGGCCATCAAGATGATCTACGGCGACGAAGCCAAGGCCGGTCGTTCGGTGAAGACCGTCGACGTGGACAAGGCCGAGCGCGCGCGTTTCTGCCTGACCGACGCCGAAGTCAGCGAACTGGCCAAGCAGGCGATGATCATCGAGCAGCACTACAAGTGCCCGATGGACATCGAATGGGCCAAGGACGGTGACGACGGCAAGCTGTACATCGTGCAGGCCCGTCCGGAAACCGTGAAGAGCCGCACCCAGGCCAACGTCATGGAACGTTACCTGTTGAAAGAAACCGGCACCGTGCTGGTGGAAGGCCGTGCCATCGGCCAGCGCATCGGCGCCGGCAAGGTACGGATCATCAACGACGTCTCGGAGATGGACAAGGTCCAGGCCGGCGACGTACTGGTCTCCGACATGACCGACCCGGACTGGGAACCGGTGATGAAGCGCGCCAGCGCGATCGTCACCAACCGCGGCGGGCGTACCTGCCACGCGGCGATCATCGCCCGTGAACTGGGGATCCCGGCCGTGGTGGGTTGCGGCAACGCCACCCAACTGCTCAAGGACGGCCAGGGCGTGACCGTGTCCTGCGCCGAAGGCGATACCGGCTACATCTTCGAGGGCGAACTGGGCTTCGATATCAAGAAGAACTCCGTGGACGCCATGCCAGAGCTGCCGTTCAAGATCATGATGAACGTCGGCAACCCGGATCGCGCCTTTGACTTCGCGCAACTGCCGAACGCTGGCGTGGGCCTGGCCCGCCTGGAGTTCATCATCAACCGCATGATCGGCGTGCACCCCAAGGCACTGCTGAACTACGACGGCCTGCCACAGGACATCAAGGACAGCGTCGACAAGCGCATTGCCGGTTACAACGATCCGGTCGGTTTCTACGTCGAGAAGCTGGTGGAAGGCATCAGCACCCTGGCGGCGGCCTTCTGGCCGAAAAAGGTCATCGTGCGCCTGTCGGACTTCAAGTCCAACGAATATGCCAACCTGATCGGCGGCAAGCTCTACGAGCCGGAAGAAGAGAACCCGATGCTGGGCTTCCGTGGTGCTTCGCGCTACATCAGCGAATCGTTCCGCGACTGCTTCGAGCTCGAATGCCGCGCCCTCAAGCGTGTGCGCAACGAAATGGGCCTGACCAACGTCGAGATCATGGTGCCGTTCGTCCGGACCCTGGGCGAAGCGAGCCAGGTCGTCGACCTGCTGGCCGAAAACGGCCTGGCCCGTGGCGACAATGGCTTGCGCGTGATCATGATGTGCGAGTTGCCATCCAACGCGATCCTGGCTGAAGAATTCCTCGAATTCTTCGACGGTTTCTCCATCGGTTCCAACGACCTGACCCAGCTCACCCTGGGCCTGGACCGCGACTCCGGGATCATCGCGCACCTGTTCGATGAGCGGAATCCGGCGGTCAAGAAGCTGCTGGCCAACGCCATTGCCGCCTGCAACAAGGCTGGCAAGTACATCGGCATCTGCGGCCAGGGCCCTTCGGACCACCCGGACCTGGCCAAGTGGCTGATGGAGCAGGGCATCGAAAGCGTTTCGTTGAACCCGGACTCCGTGCTGGAAACCTGGTTCTTCCTGGCTGAGGGTCAGGCGGCGGTCTGATCGAGTGAAGGGGCGCTCAACGGTAATATTGTTTAAAGGCTGGTGAAGTTCATTGTGGCGAGGGAGCTTGCTCCCGCTGGACTGCGTAGCAGTCCCTTTCTTGTGAGCGCTTCGCACTCAAGCGGGAGCAAGCTCCCTCGCCACGGTTTCACTTATCCTCTTCAATGAGCAGCGTTACAGTTACGCGACCCCTTTTTGATTGAAGTAGGGCGGGCTCCTGACAGATGCCGCCCTTTTTTGTGCAAGAGCATTATGCAAAGCAGCAGCAACCTCTTTCCTGTCGCCCTGATCAGCGCCGAGCGGCGCGGTGATCTGAGCGAAGACGTCTATCGCTTGAAACCCGGCAACAGCCCGGACGCCAGCGTCGAACTGGCCGTCACCCGGCTGGGCATGGCCGACGCCTGCGAAACCCGCGGGGTCCCGGTGATCCTGTTGCACGGCAGTTTTTCCAATCGGCGCTTCTGGTATTCCCCCAAGGGCCTGGGCCTGGGCGCGTACCTGACACGCCTGGGGTTCGATGTCTGGATCCCCGAGATGCGCGGCCATGGGTTGTCCCAGCGCAACCAGGGTTATCGCAACAATCGCGTGGCCGACTACGCCCGCTACGACTTGCCGGCCATTGGTGCCTTCGTGCGTGAGCAGAGCGGGCAAGTGCCTCACTGGATCGGTCATTCCCTGGGGGGCATCACCCTGGCGGCCGCCTTGGGCGGCCATTACCTGGGCAAGCCGGCGGTGGCTTCGGCGGCGTTTTTTGGTACCCAGGTCAGCCGCACCTACTGGCCGCTGAAGATTCCGCCAGTGGAGTGGAGCGGTCGTTTCATTCTCAAGCGTTTTGCCCAATTGTCCGGTTCAAGGCTCAAGCGCGGCCCCGAGGACGAGCCCATCGGCCTGGCCCTGGAAAGCATGCGTTGGTACGGCCTGTTCGGACGTTTCGGCGATGCCGAGAAGAACTGGTGGGCCGGGTTGGCCGATGTCCAGTTACCGGTGTTGGCCGTGAGTGCCGCAGGCGATCACCAGGACCCGACCTGGGCGTGCCGCAAACTCTTCGATCAGATCGGTTCCGAGCACAAGCAGTTTGTCTGCCTGGGCCGGGGACAGGGGTTCACCGAAGATTTTGGTCACGTCGAGATGCTGGTGAGCAAGGCCGCGCATCTTGAAGTCTGGCCACTGGTGGCGCGTTGGCTCAAGGATCAGCAGGCCCCTTTGCTGGCGCAACAGCCCCGGTTGGCCGAGGCGGTTTGAGGCGAAGGCTCTGACAAGGGCATTTCGCTCTGGTCGGCTTGCGGCTAAGATATGACGCTTCAAGCGGTTCCAGTCACAAACGGTTGCTCATTCAGTCCGACGTTCCAGCCTTTCAGGAGTTGTTCGATGAACCATTACCTCACGCCCGACCTGTGCGACGCCTACCCGGAACTGGTGCAGGTGTTGGAGCCGATGTTCAGCAATTTCGGCGGCCGCGATTCCTTCGGCGGCGAAATCGTGACCATCAAGTGCTTCGAAGACAACTCGCGGGTCAAGGAGCAGGTTGAACTCAAGGGCAACGGCAAGGTGCTGGTGGTCGATGGCGGCGGTTCCCTGCGTCGGGCGCTGCTGGGAGACATGCTGGCGGAAAAAGCCGCGAAAAACGGCTGGGAAGGACTGGTGGTCTATGGTTGCATCCGCGACGTCGACATCATTGCCCAGACGGACCTCGGGGTCCAGGCCCTGGCCAGTCACCCGATGAAGACCGACCGGCGCGGCGTTGGCGAACTCAATGTGCCGGTGACCTTTGCCGGCGTGACGTTTCGTCCGGGCGAGTATGTCTATGCGGACAATAACGGCGTAATCGTCTCGCCAAGCCCGCTGAAAATGCCTGAATGAAGCAGTACAGCCATAAGGGATGAGGATGTTCGAGGAAGAAAACGCGCAGTGGGGGCTGGTGCATGCCCTGGTGCTGGACGGTAAAGGCGGCGCGCGTTCCATAGCCCGGACCGAACTCGACGATTTGCAGTTGCAGGCCCATGAAAGCCTGTGGCTGCACTGGGATCGCAGTCATCCGCAAACCCACACCTGGTTGCGCAAATCCAGTGGCCTGAGCGAGTTCAACTGCGACCTGCTGCTCGAAGAAAACACCCGGCCACGGCTGTTGCCGTTGCCCAATGCCGAGCTGCTGCTGTTCCTGCGGGGGATCAATCTCAATCCGGGCGCCGAACCTGAAGACATGGTGTCGGTACGGATCTTTGCGTCCGCCCAGCGGGTGATCTCCCTGCGCCTGCGTCCGTTGCGCGCCACCGATGAGCTACTGGCGCAACTGGCCGAGGGCAAGGGCCCGAAGACGGCGTCCGAACTCATCCTCTACATGGCGCAATACCTCACCAACAAGGTGCAGGACCTGGTCACGTGCCTCTCCGAAATCGTCGATGGCGAGGAAGAAAAACTCGATACCGACGAACGGTATACTCCCGAGCACGACGCCATTTTGCACATCCGTCGACGGGCTGCCGGGCTCAAGCGATTCCTGGCGCCACAGCGGGACATCTTCGGCCAGATGACGCGGCTCAAACTGCCATGGTTTTGCGACGATGACGGCGACTACTGGAACGAATTGAACAATAGCCTGACCCGTTACCTCGAGGAGCTGGAATTGACTCGAGAGCGCGTGGGGCTTGTGCTGGAGGCCGAAGACCGACGCCTTTCGGTGCGCATGAACCGCACCATGTACCGCTTCGGTATCGTCACCGGGATTTTCCTGCCGATGAGTTTTCTCACCGGCCTTCTGGGTATCAACGTCGGCGGCATTCCGTTTTCCGAAAGCCCCTACGGTTTCATGGTCGCGTGCTTGCTGATGATCTGCGTGGCGCTGGGGCAGTGGTGGTTGTTCCGTCGTTTGCGCTGGGTGTGATGGGGTTTCATGTGACCCGACGAAATTTGATCGCGTCTTCCACAGACATCACGAGAGGTGCGTATGCACGATCCGTTTGAACAGTCTTTGCGCGACATGCTCAAGGCTTCGCCGTCCAGCCGGGACGACGATGCATGCCTGGGACGTGTACTGAAAACCGCCAACCGCCAGGTCGGCGCCGGCGATCTGTTCAGCCTGCTGGGCCGCTGGTTGCCCGCGCTGATGATTGCCCTGAATAACGGATCGGCCCATCTCTCGCCGGTTTCCCGCCGTAAACCTGTTACTCGCACCGCTGATAAGGCTGATTGAATATGGAACTTGATCTCTGGACCCAGAGCCTCGTCACGGCGATGACTGCGTTGTGGACCAAAGTAGCTAACTTCATCCCGAACCTCTTCGGCGCACTGGTGGTGCTGCTATTGGGCTTTGTCGTGGCCAAGCTGCTGGACACGCTGCTGTCCAAGTTGCTCGCCAAGCTGGGCCTCGATCGCCTGATGGGCGGCACCGGCCTGACCAAGTTGCTGTCCCGTGGCGGCATCCAGGTACCGATCTCGACCCTGGTCGGCAAGATCGTGTACTGGTTTGTATTGCTGATTTTCCTGGTTTCCGCAGCAGAATCCCTTGGCCTTGAGCGAGTTTCGGCGACGCTCGATATGCTCGCCTTGTATTTGCCGAAGGTTTTTGGTGCAGCGCTGGTGTTGCTGGTTGGCGTTCTGCTGGCGCAACTGGCCAATGGGCTGGTGCGCGGCGCGGCCGAGGGCGTTGGGCTGGACTACGCCGCTGGCGTAGGGCGAATTGCCCAGGGCCTGGTGATCATCATCAGTATTTCGGTGGCGATCAGCCAGTTGGAGGTCAAGACAGACCTGCTCAACCACGTGATCGTGATCGTTTTGATTACCGTTGGTCTGGCGGTTGCGCTGGCAATGGGATTGGGGAGTCGTGAAATCGCCGGTCAGATACTGGCGGGAATCTATGTGCGTGAATTGTATGAGGTTGGGCAACAAGTGCGTGTAGGCGAGGTCGAAGGCCAGATCGAAGAGATTGGCACGGTGAAGACCACATTGCTGACCGAGGAGGGCGAGCTGGTGTCGCTTTCCAATCGGATCCTGCTGGAACAGCATGTGAGTAGCCGCTAACCCGGCAAATCCTGCTAATGTATGCCGCCGCAAAATGCCTGCTATCGCAGGCTGCGGCGCACATTGACCTAGACTGTCGGCCCGACTTGTTTTGAACAAACCCCAATCGCTATCTACGCGCTACGACCCCCGTGATCTCTCCGATGAGGAGTTGGTCGCGCGCGCGCATACCGAGCTGTTTCACGTAACGCGCGCCTATGAAGAATTGATGCGCCGTTACCAGAGAACATTATTTAACGTTTGTGCACGATATCTTGGGAACGATCGCGATGCTGATGATGTCTGTCAGGAGGTGATGTTGAAGGTGCTGTATGGCCTGAAGAACTTCGAGGGGAAATCGAAGTTCAAGACCTGGCTCTACAGCATCACCTACAACGAATGCATCACGCAGTATCGCAAGGAACGGCGAAAGCGTCGCTTGATGGACGCTTTGAGCCTGGATCCTCTGGAGGAAGCGTCGGAAGATAAGGCGCCCAAGCCCGAGGAGAAGGGGGGACTCGATCGCTGGCTGGTCTATGTGAACCCGATCGATCGGGAAATTCTGGTGCTACGATTTGTCGCAGAGCTGGAATTCCAGGAGATCGCAGACATAATGCATATGGGTTTGAGCGCGACAAAAATGCGTTACAAGCGCGCGCTCGACAAATTGCGTGAGAAATTTGCGGGCATTGCTGAAACTTAAGTTCGGCGCAAATATCTCTTACGTGTAGGCAAGTTCTGATAGACTTGCCGCCGAGTTGTCCCCCGGTTTGCGGGACTGCTTCACAATCACCAGATGGGGATTTAACGGATGAAACTGAAAAACACCTTGGGCTTTGCCATTGGTTCTTTGATTGCTGCCACTTCGTTCGGCGCTCTGGCACAAGGCCAAGGCGCAGTTGAAATCGAAGGCTTCGCCAAGAAAGAACAATTCGACAGCGCTCGTAACTTCAAGAACAACGGCAACCTGTTCGGCGGTTCGGTTGGTTACTTCCTGACCGACGACGTTGAACTGCGTCTGGCCTACGACGAAGTGCACAACGCCCGTACTGACGACGGCACCAACGTCAAAGGCGCCAACACCGCTCTGGACGCTCTGTACCACTTCAACAACCCAGGCGACATGCTGCGTCCTTACGTCTCTGCCGGTTTCTCCGACCAGAGCATCGACCAGAATGGCAGCAACGGTCGTAACCGTTCCACCTTCGCCAACGTTGGCGGCGGCGCCAAGCTGTACTTCACCGAGAACTTCTACGCCCGTGCCGGCGTTGAAGCTCAGTACAACATCGACCAGGGCGACACCGAGTGGGCTCCAAGCGTCGGTATCGGTGTGAACTTCGGTGGCGGCTCCAAGCCTGCCGCTGCTCCAGTTCCAGCTCCGGCTGAAGTCTGCTCCGACAGCGACAACGATGGCGTGTGCGACAACGTCGACAAGTGCCCTGACACCCCAGCCAACGTAACCGTTGACGCTGATGGCTGCCCAGCTGTTGCTGAAGTCGTACGTGTTGAGCTGGACGTCAAGTTCGACTTCGACAAGTCGGTCGTCAAGCCTAACAGCTACGGCGACATCAAGAACCTGGCTGACTTCATGAAGCAGTACCCATCCACCAGCACCACTGTTGAAGGTCACACTGACTCCGTCGGTCCTGACGCTTACAACCAGAAACTGTCTGAGCGTCGTGCAGACGCCGTCAAGAAAGTTCTGACCAACCAGTACGGTGTTGAATCGTCCCGCGTTCAGTCTGTTGGCTACGGCGAATCCCGCCCAGTTGCCGACAACGCCACTGAAGCTGGTCGTGCAGTTAACCGTCGCGTAGAAGCGCAGGTTGAAGCCCAAGCTAAGTAATTAGCCCACAGCTTTGGAAGAGCCCGGCCTAGGCCGGGCTTTTCTTTGTATGCGATTTATCAGTCCGTCTGTGGCGGACGAAGCAAAACCTGTGGGAGCGAGCTCGCTCCCACAGGTAGGAGGTGTATGTCAGAGAGCTGAAACCTGTGTCCAGGCAGGGGGAGCGGCGGCCAGTTCGGCAGCGCCGGCCACCGCGCCAATCACCAGGATCGCCGGGCTCTTGAGTTGAAAGGCGTTTGCATCGGCTTCCATCGAGGCCAAGTCGCTGCGGCAGTCACGTTGATGGGGCAGGGACGCATTTTCGATCATGGCGACAGGCGTGTTCGCCGCCAAGCCACCGGCCAGCAACTGTTCGCGGATCTCGCTCAGTTTCGCCACACCCATGTACACCACCAGCGTCGTGCCGCTTTGCGCCAAGGCTTGCCAGTTCAGGCTACTGCCGTCCTGGGTGTGGGCCGTCACCAGCGTCACGCCCCGGGCAACCCCACGCAGGGTCAGTGGAATATCGCATTGGGTCGCCCCCGCGAGGCCGGCGGTGATGCCATTGACCATCTCCACGTCGACACCATGCTCGCGCAGCCACTGCGCCTCTTCACCACCGCGGCCGAAGATGCAGGGGTCGCCGCCCTTGAGACGCACCACGCATTTGCCCTGGCGGGCATAACGCAGCATCAATCGATGAATGAAGGCCTGGGGTGTGGAGCGGCAGCCGCCGCGCTTGCCCACGGCAATGATGCGCGCATCGGGGCTATGTTCCAGCACCGCTGCGTTGACCAGGTCGTCGATCAACACCACGTCGGCCTCGCGCAGGGCGCGCACGGCTTTGAGGGTCAGTAATTCAGGGTCACCAGGACCTGCACCCACCAGCCAGACTTTTGCGTTCATAGTGTTTTCCTCACGAGATAGCCGCCAGCGGTTGCGCAGTGGCAACCAGCAGGCGCTTGATTTCCGGTACGCAGGAGCCGCATTGCGTGCCACAGCCCAGCTCCTGTTTGAGCCCCTGCAAGTCCAGGCCACGTTCAATGCCTGCGCAGATCGCACGCTGGCTGACGTTCATGCAGTTGCACAGCGTTTTGCTGCCACCCGTTGCTGCGCCGACATTGCCCGGCGGCGCGCTCAAAGGTGCCAGCAGCCAGCGCCGCAGTTGTTCATCGGCACGACCTTCCAGCCACAGGTTCTGCAACCAGTGTCGGGCCAGGGTTTCGCCGGCCAGGCGAATAGCGGTGATGCGGCCGTTTTCTATGCGCACCCGCTTACCGATGGAGCGACGCGGATCGTCATAGGCCAGCACCGGCCCATCAATCAAACCCAATTGTTCGTCGATGGCCTGGAGTAGTTGCGGTTCAGGGGCAACGGCGCTGGCAGCGCGAATCAGCAACGCGGGACGCTCACGGCCAGTCAGGCTCAGGCTGACGTAGGAAAACGCCTCACACAGGGGGCGCAGGGCCTCCAGATGCTGTTGGACATCGCCTTCGATCAAGGCGAAAAGCTGCCAAGGCAGGTTCACCGGTTCCAGGCGCACGCCGCTGTGCTTGAGTTCCGGTTGTTTCGACAAGGGATCGAAGGCGGGTTGCGTCAGGGTATTGACCCCGCCCTTGAGGAATCGGTCGCCCCAGTGCATGGGCAGGAACGCCTGGCCGGGACGCACGCTATCGTCGCTGTCCACGGCCACGATCACGCTGGCGCGACGACTCTTGAGGCTGACCAGGTCGCCCGCTTGCAGGCGATGGCGCTGCAGTTCGTCGGGATGCAGGCTCAGTACCGCTTCGTTCACATGACCAAACAACTGGGCGGCGGTGCCGGTACGGCTCATGCCGTGCCATTGGTCGCGTAGCCGACCGGTGTTGAGGGTTAGCGGGTAGCGGGCGTCACGCAGTTCCTTGGCGGCGCGATACGGGTCGGCGACGAACCGGGCGCGGCCGCTGTCGGTGGGAAAAATTCCGTCCACGTACAGGCGCGCCGTTCCGACGGTCGCGCCTTCCGGGAAGGGCCATTGCTGCGGACCGAGTTGATCGATCAACGCATGGCTGATGCCGGACAAGTCCAGGTCGCGACCCCGGGTCAGCTGCTTGTATTCATCGAACAGTTGGGCCGGGGTTTCAAAGGCGAACAGGCTGGGCTGGCCCGGCCGCAGGCGTTTCTCCAGGCGTTGTGCGAAATCCACCGTGATTGCCCAGTCCGCCCGCGCTTCACCCGGCGCACCGATTGCCCGGCGGACGTGGGAAATGCGCCGTTCGGAATTGGTCACCGAGCCTTCTTTCTCACCCCAGCTGGCCGCCGGCAGCAGCAGGTCGGCGAATGCGGCGGTTTCGGTGGTCCGGAACGCTTCCTGCAACACCACGAACGGGCAGGCTTGCAGGGCTTCACGTACCGCGGTCTGGTCCGGCATCGATTGGGCGGGGTTGGTGCAGGCGATCCACAAGGCCTTGATCTTGCCGCTGCGAACCTGCTCGAACAATTCGATGGCGCTCAAGCCCGTGGTGGCGGGCAATTGTTCGACGCCCCAGTAACGGGCGACGTCGGCGCGATGCGCCGGGTTGGCGGCTTCGCGATGGCCCGGCAGCAGGTTCGACAGGCTGCCGGTTTCCCGTCCGCCCATGGCATTGGGTTGGCCGGTTAGCGAGAACGGTCCCGCACCCGGCCGACCGATTTGCCCGGTGGCCAGGTGCAGGTTGATCAGGGCGCTGTTCTTGGCGCTGCCGGCGGTGGACTGGTTCAAACCCATGCACCATAACGACAGAAAGCTTGGCGACGTGCCGACCCATTCGGCGCACTGATGCAGTTGTTCGACGCTGATGCCGCATAACTGGGCGACCATCGCCGGGGTGTAGTCGCGCACCAGGTTTTTCAGGTCCGCCAGGCCTTCGGTGTGGGCCTTGATGAAGTCGCGGTCAATCCAGTCTTCCCACAGCAGCAAGTGCACAATCCCATGGAACAAGGCGACATCGGTGCCCGGCAGGATCGCCAGGTGCAGGTCTGCCAGGTCGCAGGTGTCGGTGCGCCGGGGGTCGATGACGATGATTTTCATCTGTGGCCGGCGGGATTTGGCCTCTTCGAGGCGGCGAAACAGGATCGGGTGGGCGTAGGCCATGTTACTGCCGACGATCATCACGCAGTCGCTCAGCTCCAGGTCTTCATAGCTGCAGGGCGGGGCGTCGGCGCCGAGGCTGCGCTTGTAGCCCACCACGGCGGAGGACATGCACAGCCGCGAATTGCTGTCGATGTTATTGGTGCCCACCAATGCCCGGGCGAGCTTGTTGAAGGCGTAGTAGTCCTCGGTCAGCAATTGGCCGGAGATGTAGAACGCCACGCTGTCCGGGCCGTGCTCGGCGATGGTCTCGGCGAAGACACTGGCGGCGTGATCCAGGGCGCTGTCCCAGTCGCTGCGGGCCCGAGCCAGGCCTTTGCCCAGGCGCAGTTCCGGGTAGAGGGCGCGAGCGGCGAGGTCGCCGGTCAGGTGCAGGGTGGAGCCCTTGCTGCACAGTTTGCCAAAGTTGGCCGGATGGGCGGGATCGCCGCTGACGCCGAGGATGCGCTGGCCGTCATGCTCGATCAGGACGCCGCAACCGACCCCGCAATAACAGCAGGTCGAGGCAGTGATCTGGCGGTTCATCAGCTTGCATCCCGCAGGGCCAGCATCACCCGGCCGTTCTCGACCCGGGCCGAATGATGATGGGCGCAGCCCACATCCGGAGCCTGGGCCTGGCCGGTTTCCAAGTCGATCTGCCAATTGTGCAGCGGGCAGGCCACGCGTTTGCCATAGACCAAGCCTTGGGACAGTGGGCCGCCCTTGTGCGGGCAACGGTCGTCGAGGGCGAAGACTTCATCGTCGCTGGTCCGAAAAATCGCGATATCGCCTTTCGGGCCATTGATGATGCGCGAGCCGAGGATATTGATTTCTTCCAGTGCACAGATATCCAGCCAGTTCATGCCGGCACCTCCAGGTTTTTCACGGGGATGACCTCGAACTCTTTCTTCAGCTGGGGTTGTTCCAGGCGCTGTTTCCAAGGGTCCTGTTCCAGCGACAGGGAAAACTTCAGGCGTTCATGGAGGGCTTTGCGCCGTTCCGGGTCCTCAAGCACGGCTTTCTTGATGTGCTCCATGCCGACCCGTTGCATGTAATGCACGGTGCGTTCGAGGTAGAAAGCTTCTTCGCGGTACAGCTGCAGGAAGGCGCCGTTGTATTCGCGCACTTCCTCGGCGGTCTTGAGTTTGACGAAAAACTCGGCAACCTCGGTCTTGATCCCGCCGTTGCCACCGATGTACATCTCCCAGCCGGAGTCGACACCGATGATGCCGACGTCCTTGATGCCGGCTTCCGAGCAGTTGCGCGGGCAACCGGAGACGGCCAGCTTGACCTTGTGGGGCGACCACATGTTGAACAGGTCGTGCTCCAGCTCGATGCCCAGTTGGGTCGAGTTTTGCGTGCCGAAGCGACAGAACTCACTGCCCACGCAGGTTTTCACGGTACGGATGGATTTGCCGTAGGCGTGGCCGGACGGCATGTCGAGGTCTTTCCACACGCCGGGCAGGTCCTGCTTCTTGATGCCCAGCAGGTCGATACGCTGGCCGCCGGTGACCTTGACCATGGGCACGTTGTATTTGTCGGCCACGTCGGCGATGCGCCGCAGTTCCGAAGGATTGGTCACGCCGCCCCACATCCGTGGGACGACCGAGTAGGTGCCGTCTTTTTGGATGTTGGCGTGGGCGCGTTCGTTGATCAGGCGCGACTGCGGATCGTCCTGGGCTTCGCCGGGCCAGGTGGAGATCAGGTAGTAGTTCAACGCCGGGCGGCAGGTGGCGCAGCCGTTCGGGGTGCGCCAGTTCAGGTAACTCATGGTCCCGGCGATGGTCAGCAGGTGCTGGTCGCGGATCGCCTGGCGGATCTGGCCGTGGTTGAGGTCGCTGCAACCGCAGATGGCTTTTTCGCTCTTGGGCTTGACGTCTGCCGCGCCACCCACGGTGTTGATCAGGATCTGTTCCACCAGGCCGGCGCAGGAACCGCAGGAGCTGGCGGCCTTGGTGTGTTTTTTCACGTCATCGACGCTGAACAGCCCGTGTTCCTGGATCGCCTTGACGATGGTGCCCTTGCACACGCCATTGCAACCGCAGACTTCGGCGCTGTCGGCCATGCTCATGGCTTTGTCCTGGCCTTGATGACCGACGTCGCCCAAGGCGTTCTCGCCAAACATCAGGTGATCGCGGATCTCGCTGATGCCGTGGTTCTCACGGATCTGGCGGAAGTACCAGCCGCCATCTGCGGTATCGCCGTACAGGCAGGCGCCGACCAGCACGTCATCCTTGATCACCAGCTTTTTGTAGACGCCACCGATCGGGTCGGAAAGGGTGATGGTCTCGGTGCCTTCGCCGCCCATGAAGTCCCCGGCGGAGAACAGGTCGATGCCGGTGACCTTGAGTTTGGTCGAGGTCACTGAGCCCTTGTAGGTGGCGAAGCCCAGTTGTGCGAGGTGGTTGGCGCAGACCTTGGCCTGTTCGAACAACGGCGCCACGAGGCCGTAAGCGGTGCCACGGTGGCTGGCGCATTCACCGATGGCGTAAATGCGCGGGTCGTAGGTTTGCATCGTGTCGTTGACCAGGATCCCGCGGTTGCAGGGGATGCCGGATTTTTCCGCCAATTCGGTATTGGGCCGGATACCGGCGGCCATCACCACCAGGTCGGCGGGGATGATGTCGCCGTTCTTGAACTGCACCGAGCCGACCCGGCCATTGCCGGCGTCGTGAAGGGCCTGGGTCTGTTCGCTGAGGCGGAATTTCAGGCCCCGGTTTTCCAGGGCGGTCTGCAGCAGTTGGCCGCTGGTCTTGTCCAGTTGCCGTTCCAGCAACCATTCGCCCAGGTGCACCACGGTCACGTCCATGCCCCGTAGCTTCAAGCCATTGGCGGCTTCCAGGCCGAGCAGGCCGCCGCCGATGACCACGGCGTGCTTGTGGGTCTTGGCGGTGTCGATCATCGCCTGGGTGTCGGCGATGTCGCGGTAGCCGATCACGCCTTCCAGGGTGTTGCCGGGAATCGGCAGGATGAAGGGCGTGGAGCCGGTGGCGATCAGCAGGCGGTCGTATTCGGCTTCGCTGCCGTCTTCGGCGATGACCCGGCGCTTGACCCGATCGATCTCCACCACCTTGCGGTTGAGCAGCAGCTTGATGTTGTTGTCCAGGTACCAGCTCAGGTCGTTGAGCACGATCTCCTCGAACGTCTGCTCACCGGCCAGCACCGGCGAGAGCAGGATGCGGTTGTAGTTGGTGTGGGGCTCGGCGCCAAACACTGTGATGTCGTACAGCTCGTTGCTCAGCTTGAGCAGTTCCTCGAGGGTTCGAACCCCGGCCATGCCGTTGCCGATCATTACCAGTTTGAGTTTTTTCATCAGGGTTCTCCGCAAGCTCAGGTCCGCTTTATCACGGTGATCGGACTGGCTCGGCAATTTTTACGAAAACAAAAAAAGGCGTCCCGCTAGCAAGCTAGCGAGGACGCCTTTGTCCTGGTCCCGTTCTCTCGGGAAGCACCGCCTTCATCGTTGGAGGCGTTGCTTTATGTATGGTGAGAGAGGTTATGCAGTGGTTGTGCCAAGTGGCTTGAAGGTGCGGATTTATTGAGCTGCGGGTTGGTTGAGCGGATTGGGGAGGGATTTATTGCACCGAATCAAAGCGTGTTGCCCGGTAATGGAGCGTAGTGAACTAGGCCCTGTGGCGAGGGGATTTATCCCCGTTGGGCTGCGCAAGTGGCCCCAAGCCAGGCAACGCGGTGTGCCAGGAAGATTGAGCTCATTGCTTTAGGGCTGCTTGCGCAGCCCAGCGGGGATAAATCCCCTCGCCACAATAATCATGAGCCGTGAAACAGCAAAAACAGCAGCACGATGTTCACCACCAGGGACACCAGCGCCAAGGTCCGCCAGACCTTCAGCGGTTCGCGCTCCAGCAGTGGCCGGGGCCTTACGTTCAAGCTGCGGCGCTCGCCCTGTTCCAGCAGCAACAACCACTCTTCGGCGGTTTCAAAGCGTTGCTCCGGGTCTGCGGCGACGGCGCGTTCCAGGCTTTGCCCGAGCCATTCGGCCAAGTCCGGTCGATAGCGACTGGCATTGATCGGCACGCCAAAGCGCGGGCGTTGGAACGCTTCGATTTCGCCGTAGGGATAATGCCCGGTCAGCAGGAAATACAAGGTTACGCCAACCGAGTACAAGTCCTGTTGAGCCGTCGGTGCGGCGCCGCCGAAGGCTTCCGGGGCGATGTAGCTGGGGGTGCCGGGCAAGACGTTGGCCTGGTCCTCGGACAGGCCCGGGCAGTACGCCAGGCCGAAATCCAGCAAACGCAATTCTCCGTCATCGCCCAGATGCAGGTTTTCCGGCTTGATGTCGCGGTGGTAGATCTGCCTTCGATGTAACAGGCCTACTGCCCGTACCAGCCGCTGCGCCAGGTCCAGCCACTGGGCCAGAGGCAGTGGCCCGCCCTGGTTGAACAGCTCGGCCAGGGTCGCGCCCGGATATTCACGCATCACGTAGTACAAATGCTGACGCTGGGGAACCCCATGGACCTCGGGAAACTGCCGCCCGGCGACGCGCTTGAGAAACCACTCTTCCGAGAGCAACGCCTGCCCCGCGCGGCTATCGTCCCGTAGTTGCGCGGGCAGGGTTTTCAGCAGCCAAGGTTGGCCCTGACCATCGTGTACCCGGTAGAGCAACGATTGCTGGCTGTGGCCGAGCAGGCTTTCGATCTGCCAGCCCTCGAACACCTGGCCCGGTTTCAGCGCAGGCGGCAGGGGCCATTGCTGCAACTGGATCAGCGCATCGCCGATGCTCGCTTCGCCCACCGCATCGACCCGCACCAGCAAGGCACTGGCGTTGTCCTGGCTGCCGGCCAGGTGCGCGGCGTTGACCAGGGTATGGGCGGCGACATCCAGGTCCGGTTGATCGCGAAGAATGCCGGCAATGGCCGTGTCGCCCAGCACTGCCCAGACGCCGTCGCTGAGCAGCACGAAGGTTTCGTCGGTGCGCAGTTCGCCATCGAGAAAGTCGAGGATCAAGTGTTGATCCAGGCCCAGGGCGCGCTTGAGCACATGTTGCATGCCTTGCTGTTCCCAGACGTGATCCTCACTGACCCGTTGCAGGTGATCGGCGTGCCAGCGGTAGACCCGGCAATCGCCGACATGGGCGAGGGTGAAGCGCCGACCCCGCAGGACCAGGGCGCTGACGGTGGTGAGCAGCGGCTGTCCGCCACCGTTGGCTTGCAGCCAGCGATTCTGGGCCAGCAACAGCCGGTCCAGTGCCTGGGCCACGCCCCAGGTTTGCGGCGTGGAATAGTAGTCCAGGGCCAGGGCCTGCAAGGTCGAACGGGCGGCCAGCCCGCCATCGGCGCATTGGCTCACGCCGTCGGCGATGGCGAACAGGTATCCCTTGCTGGCGGCCAGGGCTGGCGCCGGGGTGACCAGGCGCAAGGCGTCCTGGTTTTCTTCCCGCGGGCCGATGGCACTGGCTTCGGCGAAACTCAGTTGCAGGCTCATGGAGGCTATTTATACCCGAGCCGCAGTGACGGCGGCCGAACCCCAAGTGGTCCTCCAACGGCGCTTGACGCCGTGCAGGCCGAACCAGGCCAGGACACCGAGGCTGGCGAACAACCACAGTGCCAGTTGATAGCTACCGGTGCTCTGCTTGATCGCGCCCATGCCCGCCGCCAGGGCGAAGCCGCCGATGCCGCCGGCCATGCCGATCAGCCCGGTCATCACACCGATTTCGCGACGGAAGCGTTGTGGCACCAGTTGGAACACCGCGCCGTTGCCTGCACCGAGACCGAGCATGGTGCAAACGAACAGGGCCAGGGCGGCGTAGGAACTCGGCAGGTTGAAACCCACTGCGGCGATGCAGACGGCCGCGACGGTGTACATGCCCAGCAAGGTGCGGATGCCGCCGAAACGGTCCGCCAGGGCGCCGCCCAATGGACGCATCAGGCTGCCACCGAAGACGCAGGCGGCGGTGTAGTAGCCAGCGGTGACCGGGCTCAGGCCATATTGGTCGTTGAAGTAGCCGGGCAGGGCGCTGGCCAGGCCGATGAAACCGCCGAAGGTCACGCTGTAGAAGAACATGAACCACCAGCTGTCGCGGTCGCCCAGGGCCTTGAGGTAGTCGGCCATGGATTTGGCTTTTGGTCGCTCGGGGGCGTTCTTGGCCAACCAGGCGAAGAGCACCAGAGTCAGCACCAGCGGGATCAGCGCGAAGCCGAATACGTTGGTCCAGCCGAAGGTCACCGCCATGACCGGTGCGATCAGTGCCGCGAGCACGGTGCCCGAGTTACCGGCGCCGGCGATGCCCATGGCCTTGCCCTGGTGCTGTGGCGGATACCACTGGGACGCCAGCGGCAGGGCCACGGCGAACGAAGCGCCGGCCACGCCCAGGAACAGGCCTAGCAACAACGCTTGCTCGTAGCTGTGGATACCCAGTTTCCAGGCGCAGAACAGCGCGCTGATCACGATCGCCTGGCCCACCATGCCGGCGGTTTTTGGCGAGATCCGGTCGGCCAGCAGGCCCATGAACAAACGCAGCACGGCGCCAGCCAGGATCGGCGTCGCGACCATCAGGCCGCGTTGTTGGGTGGTCAGATGCAGGTCGGCAGAGATCTGTACCGCCAGTGGACCGAGCAGGTACCAGACCATGAAACTCAGGTCGAAGTAGAGGAAGGCCGCGAACAGTGTCGGGGTATGGCCGGATTTCCAGAAGCTTGAATTCATCGCGCACCTCAGCTGTAAAAGTCTCGAGAAATGAGTCAGTGCTTTGAGCAGTGCGCCGCCTGTGGTCGCACCACCGGCCCCGAAGGGCCAAAACAAAAAAACGCCGCAACCCGGATCGCCAGAGAGGCAAGGAGGGTGTGCGACGTCTTTGTCGTAGGTGGGGCAACCGCCGTTGGTTACCTGTGGGTTTGCTTAAGCGAGATCTGTGCCAAGTCTGTCACGATCATTCCTACGCTCTGCGTAGGAATGCCCCCAGGGACGCTCCGCGTTCCGCTTCTGCAAGGTGACGCAGAGCGTCACGGG
>NZ_FPIX01000003.1:194907-234036 GCF_900119205.1 Pseudomonas sp. NFACC16-2
CCAGGGACGCTCCGCGTTCCGCTTCTGGAAGGTGACGCAGAGCGTCACGGGATGCATTACCACGCAGAGCGTGGGAACGAGCAAGTTGTGGGGGTATGGAAGATCGTTCCTCACGCAGAGCGCGGGAACGATCATCAGTAGGGCGGTAAGGCAGGCGCTACAAGGCCTTCAGCCCAGCAGCTCATTCATGGCAATGATCTGCTCCGCCACCTGGATCAGCTTCTGCTGGCGGCTCATGGCCTGGCGGCGCATCAAGGTGTAGGCCTGTTCTTCGTTGCAGTCCTTCATCTTCATCAACATGCCCTTGGCCAGTTCGATGCGCTTGCGCTCGGCCAGTTGCTGGTCGCGGGCCAGGAGCTGGGCGCGCAGGGCCTGGTCGCTTTCGAAGCGGGCCATGGCCACGTCGAGGATCGGTTGCAGGCGCGCGGCATGGATGCCTTCGACAATGTAGGCGCTGACGCCCGACTTGATCGCCTGGCGCATGACATCCGGGTCGTGCTCGTCGGTAAACATGACGATCGGTCGTGGTTGGTCGCGGCTGACCAGCACCACTTGCTCCATGACATCGCGTCCGGGTGACTCGGTATCGATCAGGATCACGTCCGGACGCACCGTTTCGACGCGCGCCGGCAGGTCGATGGTCAATCCGGATTCATCGATGACTTCGAATCCGGCTTCAATCAGGGCGGCTTTGAGGCGGCCGACTTTTTTCGCGGTGTCGTTGATCAGCAGGATACGCAGCATGGTCGAGGCTCCTGTCAGCGGCTGGCGAAAAGGGGAGCCGCATCGCTCAAGGCGTGCAGTTTGAAGCTGCGGGCGTACTGGGCCGGGTCCGAACCGTCCCAGGTGGTGCCATCGATCAACTGGCTGCTGCGCATGTCCTGGCGCGGGGAGGCGATGCCTAGTGCGTCAGCGGCTTCACGGTACAGCTTGAGCTGCTGGACGTCCTGGGCCACGGCCAGGTAATCCGGGTCTTCGCGCAACAAGCCCCAGCGACGGAACTGGGTCATGAACCACATGCCGTCGGACAGGTACGGCAGGTTCACCTCGCCATTGCCGTGGAAGCGCATGGCATGGGGATCCTGCCAACTGTTGCCCAGGCCATCGGCATAGATCCCCAGCAAGCGCGGCTCGATGCAATCCAGTGGCGCGTCGAGGTATTCGGGCGCGCTCAATAGTTGCGCGGTGCTGCGACGGTTTTCCGTGCTTTGTTCGATAAAGCGGCTGGCTTCAAGGATCGCCATCACCAGCGCCCTGGCGGTATTGGGGTACTGCTCGACGAACGCGCGGGTGCAGCCCAACACTTTTTCCGGATGATCGGGCCAGATGGTCTGGGTGGTCGCCAGGGTGAAGCCCAGGTTCTGCTTCACCGCGCTGGCGCACCAGGGTTCACCGACGCAGAAGCCGTCGATACGCCCGGCCTGCAGGTGCGCGATCATTTGCGGCGGCGGCACCACCACGCTGTCGACATCCGACAAGGGATGGATGCCCTGGGCGGCGAGCCAGTAATAAAGCCACATGGCGTGGGTGCCGGTGGGGAAGGTCTGGGCGAAGGTCAGTTTCGGGCGAGTTTGGTGCACATGCTGCTCCAGTGCCTCAGGACTGGTCACGCCTTGGGCCTGGAGGCCATGGGACAGGTTGATGCTCTGGCCGTTCTGGTTCAGCCCCATCAGCACCGCCATGTCAGTCGGCGCGACGCCACCGATGCCCAGATGCACCGCATAAATCAGGCCGTACAGGCTGTGGGCGGCATCGATTTCACCGCTGACCAGCTTGTCCCGCAGGTTGGCCCAGGACGTCTGGCGCTTGAGGTTCAGGGTCAGGCCATAGGGTTGGGCGAAGCCCTGGGTCGCGGCCACCACCAGCGGGGCGCAGTCACTCAAGGCCATGAAGCCCAGGTCGATCGCGCTCTTTTCCGGGGCATCGCTGCCGTTGACCCAAGCCAGGGGGTTGGCTGGAACTTCATTCATTGCGCATCACCTTCCACGTAAAAAAGCGCCGTACCCAGCGCTGCCAGGGCAGGGCCGGATGACGACGCCGTTGTCCTTTAAATCAGTGTGGCACTCATTCCGCCATTGGCATGGGCGCCGATGAACGAAAAGGGTGCAAGGCATATGCCAGTGCATGCCCCATCACCTTTCCATCAAGATTCAAGACGCCGGGTCTTTCATCCTGTCGGCCCTTCCAAGGCTACGTAGCAAAGGAGACCGGTGTGCAGGACAAATCATCTCGCTCCACGACATTGCCTGAACAGCGCGAACGGGTGCTGCACCTGCGTGTTGCACAAAGCCCGGTTCAACTGAGTGCTGCGAGGTTTGGCGTCAGTCATCGCCTGCCGGTCGGTTGGGAAGGCTTGGTGGTGTCGGGTGATTCGCTGCGCTGGAGTGGTGGCCCGTTGCACGTCCAGCCTGTGGCTGCGGCGCCGCTGGTGAAGTTGCAGGCTTTTTTCGACATGAGCAATGCCTTCGTCGAGGTCGGGCAACGGGGGGCAGTTGGACCGTGGGCCCTGTTGCCGGTGACCGAGGAAGTCGTCCGCTCCCAGGAACGATTCGAACGCTGGTTCATCGGCCAGGCGCTGGGCAGCACCGCGGCCTATCACGCGGCTGCCAACCTGTTGCGGCATCATGAGAGCTACGGGCTCGTACGGTTTTTATTGGAACAAGGCACCCACAGCGAAAAACTCAACACGTTGGCCCAGCGCTACGGCGTGTCGGTTTCGCATTTTCGGCGGCTGTGCCAACAGGCCCTGGGGAGCGCGGCCAAACCGGTGTTGCGCGGCTGGCGCACGGCCCAGGCGCTGCTGAACATGAGTCTTCAGGACGGCTCGCTGACCGACGTGGCGCTGGAGTTCGGCTTTGCCTCCTCTTCACACTTTTCCAAGGAAGTCCGCGAACTGGTGGGCTTCGCCCCCAGCAGCCTGGCGGATATCACCTACCTGCCAGGCAAGTGAGTCGATGAGCCAGCGACGATTTTCCCTGACCCTTTCATGGCTGTGCCTGAGTACCGCGATGCTGCTCCCAGCATTGGCCGCCCGGGCCGATGTCTACACCTTCGAAGCCCGAGAGCAGAGCGCGCGGACTTTTTTCAGCGAGTTGTCCGGGTCGTTGGGCAAGCCGGTCATTGTCAGCAAGGCCGCGGCGGCCAAACGGATCGGCGGCACGTTCGACCTGCGCACGCCGCAACGGACTTTCGAGCGTGTCAGCGCGCAGATGGGGCTGATCTGGTACAGCGATGGCCAGGCGATCTATCTGTATGACGCCTCGGAAATCAAAAGCTCGATGATGTCGCTGCAGACCCTGACCGTCGCCAAGCTCCAGGCCTTCCTGGGGCGTTCGGGGCTGCACGATGTCCGGTATCCGTTGCGTCACGACGGTCTGCGAACGTTCCATGTCTCGGGCCCGCCGATCTATGTCGACCTGGTGGTGCAAGCCGCCGGCTTGATGGACAACCAGCGTTCGGAGCTGCTGTTGGGCAAGCAGCAGATCGGTGTGATCCAGGTGCGAAACACCTTTGTCAGTGACCGCAACTATGAGCTGCGCGACGACAAGGTGACCATTCCAGGACTGGCCACTGTGATCGAGGCCCTGTTGCGCGGCGAAAAGCACGAGATCGAACCGTCGGTGGCGCAAGGCTCCGCGTCGGGAGTGCGGGGCGCGATGCCGCTGTTTCCCCTGGAGGGGCTGGCGGACACCCCCTCGAACCAAGACCCGACGGCCCCGCGAATCATTGCGCGGGAGGTGGCCGCCGGCAACATTCGAGTGGTGGCCTACCCGGACACCAACAGCCTGTTGGTCAAGGGGCTGCCGGAGCAGGTGCGCTTCATCGAGAACCTGGTCAACGCCCTGGACACGCCGAAACGCCACGTCGAGTTGTCGTTGTGGATCATCGACCTGCACAAGGATGAACTCAACCAGTTGGGCATCAGCTGGCAAGGCGCGGTGAAGTCCGGGGCCACCTTCAGCGCATCGCTCAACGCCGGCTCGGCGACCACCCTCGATGGCGCCTCGTTCGTCACCCAGGTCATGGCCCTGGAGCGGACCCAGCGGGCCAATGTCGTCTCGCGCCCGGTGATCCTGACGCAAGAGAACGTGCCGGCGATCTTCGACAACAACCGCACCTTCTATGCCCCCTTGGTCGGGGAGCGCAGTGTCGATCTGCAGCATGTGACCTATGGCACGTTGGTGAATGTACTGCCGCGTTTCGCCCACGCGGACGAGATCGAGATGTCGCTCAATATCGAGGACGGCAACGAAGTCGAGAGTCCGGGCCAGGGTGAGCGCCAGGGCGCGTTGCCGACGGTCGGTCGCACCCGCATCAGTACCGTAGCGCGAGTACCCCAAGGCAAGAGTCTGTTGGTGGGCGGTTTCACCCGCGATGACCATGGCGAGCAGATCGGACGCGTCCCGGTGCTGGGGTCGATTCCCTGGATCGGTCGGTTATTCAGCTATCGTCAGGGGCGCTCGGCCAACACGGTGCGTGTGTTCCTGATCCAGCCCAAGGAGATTCGCGAGGCTTTTGAACCGGCCACGAGCGAGCCGGGCGGGCAGTTACTGACCCCGCAGCAGCACGAACGGGTGCGTCGGATGTACTTCCGGATGTCAGAGAAATGATGCTGCCCCCGGTTTCCCTCGGTGGCCGGGCCGCCCAGGCGCGGCTGAATGCCGAGAAAGCCGCCGAACATCCACAGCCGCCAGTCGATGCCGAGGCGCCGGAGGACAGCGCAACGGCTGCGGTGGCGCAGCGCCTCGTACAGATCAGCGACGAACTCTCGGCGGCATTGACCCAGTTCCGTGGCCGCCGGTTGTTCGAGCTCAAATCCGAGGCCATGACCGACACCTTCGAGCGCGTGCTGGAAGACGACACCGTGCCCAAGGCGCGGCAGGTGCTGAGTCTGGCGCGGTTGGCGGACAAGCCCGTCGCCTGGTTACTGCAAATGGCGCGAAGCCTGTTTCCCGACGACAGCGACCTGGCGCTGGTGCTGCGGGCGTTGTTGCGCCGCAAAAACCTGGAAACGCTGACCCGCCAGCGCCTCGAAACGCTGTTGCAGACGGTGGTTGCCCAAGCCTCCCCCAAGCGCCTGAACGCCGGAATCAACGCGGCGCTCAAGGCCCGGATGTTCGGCAAGAGCCTGGCGGTGCGGGCCGGCCTGTTGCGCGAGAGCTACCGGGATTTCCTCGAGTCCGACGAAGGCCCGCTCAGTTGTTACCAGGACTGGATCGCCCTGTATGGCGCGGCGCAACGCAGCGGGGTGCTGGCGTTCATCGAAGCGGCGTTGCTCACCGACATCAGCGCCCAGGACCCTAGTTGCTCGCGCGCCGAGTTCGGCCAGTTGCTCGCCAAAGTGACCGACCTCAAGCGCCTGCGTTCGGCCGACGAGCAGTTTGTCGGTGCAGTGCTTGGCGATGCCGTTATCTGCCGGCACAACCCCGATGAATCCGACTGGCTGGTGTTCTTCTTCGGCGTGTTGACCTACCCCGATGACCTCGACCAGTTGTTGCTCGGTGCGTTGGGCGAACAAGTGCTGCTCAGTGCCCACCGGGAGCGCTCGATACTCTTGCAGACCCTGCGCCGGCTCAGCCTGCGGTTGCCCTTGCCCCTGTTTGCCGATGAGGAGGCGCCACAGCGCCTGGCCACCCAGTTCACGCGCCTGGCGGACGTCGCCTATGCCCATGAATGCATCGATCAGCGCCGCTCGGGCGGTTGCCCATGACCCTGCTCGATGGGTTTTTGCGCAACGTCGGTGCTCGCCCGGAGCTGCTGATCCTGACCTTGATGGTGATGATCATCGCCATGCTGATCATCCCCTTGCCCACGGTGCTGGTGGATTTTCTCATCGGCCTGAACATCGTCATCTCGCTGCTGGTGTTCATGGGCTCGTTCTACATCGAGCGCATCCTCAGCTATTCGACGTTCCCGGCGTTGCTGCTGTTGACGACCTTGTTTCGCCTGGCGCTGTCGATCAGCACCAGCCGGCTGATCCTCAGCCAGGCCGATGCCGGCGAGATCATCGCCTCGTTCGGTGACTTTGTGATCGGCGAAAGCCTGGTGGTGGGCTTCGTGATTTTTTCCATCGTCACCATCGTCCAGTTCATCGTGATTACCAAAGGCTCGGAGCGGGTGGCGGAAGTCGCCGCGCGTTTTTCCCTGGACGGGATGCCGGGCAAGCAGATGAGCATCGACGGTGACCTCAAGGCCGGCGCCATCGACGCGGCCCAGGCCCGGGAAAAACGCAGCGTGCTGGAGCGTGAAAGCCAGCTGTACGGGTCTTTCGACGGGGCGATGAAATTCATCAAGGGCGATGCCATCGCCGGGATCATCATTATCTTCGTCAACTTCATCGGCGGCATGGCCATCGGCGTCGGGCAACTGGGCATGGACCTGTCCACCGCGCTTTCGACCTACACCCTGTTGACCATCGGTGATGGCCTGGTGGCCCAGATCCCCGCGCTGCTGATCGCCATCGGCGCCGGTTTCATCGTCACTCGCGTCAACGGCGATGACAGCAACCTGGGGCGCAACATGCTCACCCAGATGCTCGGCAACCCGTTCGTCCTTGGTGTTACCGCGTTGCTGGCGGTGGGCGTGGGGCTGTTGCCGGGTTTCCCGTTGCTGACGTTCCTGTCGATTGCCGGCGTGTTGGGCCTGGTGGTGTTTGTGCGCCAGCGCAAATCGTCGCGACAGGCTAGTCCGGGCGAAAACCGCGCCGAAGCCGCCGAGCAAAGCACGCTGCCGAGCGAGTCAGGGCTGCTCGATGACGTCGACAACCTCGCGACAGAAACCATCGCCTTGATGCTGCTGGTGCCCAAGACGCAACTCGAGGCGCTGGAAAAGCAGCGTTGGGCGGTGCGCTTTCGCAGCCAGTTTTTCGTCGATTACGGTTTGCGCATTCCCGAGCCACGGCTGCGGGCCAGCGAGGCGCTACCGGCGCATCAAGTGGCGGTGCTGATCAACGAAGTGCGGGCCGAGCAGTTCGACATTCATTTCGATCACTGGCGCCTGCTGGATTACTCGCCGAAGCTGGACCCCCTGGGCTTTGCCTTGGTGCGCGGCAACGACAGCAATCGCCTGGGCAGTGTCTGGGTCAGCGCCGCCGACCGCGAGCGGGTGCAGCAGTTGGGCTATCACCTGCGGCCCGCCGATGAAGAATGCTATCGCTGCCTGGTCACGCTGCTGGCGCGCAACATCCAGGAGTTCTTCGGCGTGCAGGAAACCAAGCAGTTGCTCGACGAAATGGAAACCCGCTACCCCGACCTGCTCAAGGAAGTCTATCGCCACGTCACCGTGCAGAAGATCGCCGAAGTGCTGCAGCGCCTGATCGGCGAGCGCATCTCCGTGCGCAACATGAAGCTGATCCTCGAAACCCTTGCCCATTGGGCCTCCCGGGAGAAGGACGTGCTGGCGTTGGTCGAACACGTGCGCGGCGCCATGGCCCGCTACATCAGCAACAAGTTTGCCCAGGGCAACGACCTGCGCGTGCTGCTGTTGTCGCCGGAGTTCGAAGAAGTGGTGCGCCGTGGCATCCGGCAAACCTCCGGCGGCAGTTTCCTCAACCTGGAACCGGCCGAATCGGAAGAACTGATGGACCGCCTCAGTGTCGGCCTGGACAGCGTGCACATCGCCCACAAGGACATGGTGTTGCTGTGTTCGGTGGATGTGCGGCGCTACATCAAGAAACTCATCGAGGGACGCTTCCGGGAGCTGGACGTCATGTCGTTCGGCGAAATCTCCGAGAGCGTGTCCGTCAATGTCATCAAAACGCTGTGAGGACACCTTGCCAATGACGGCTGGAAATCCTGCGCCGATGAGCCTTCGGCTGGAAAGGCACGCGGCCCACCCTTTGCGTTTGAGCGGGCCATTGATCGAAGCCGCGCTGAGCGACGTGGTGGTCGGCGAAGTCTGTGAAGTGCGTCGGCACTGGCGCTCGCCCGAGGTCGCGGCGAGGGCGCAGGTGATCGGCTTCAAGCCCGGTGCCGTGTTGCTCAGCCTGCTGGGCGATGGCAAAGGCTTGTCCCGGGAGTCGATGATCGTGCCCACCGGCTCGACCTTGCAACTGACCTGCAGTGACGCCTTGCTCGGCAGTGTGGTCGATCCCCAGGGCAGGATCGTCGAGCGCCTGGCGCCTGCGACGGCGGTGGCGCAACGGGATTGTCCGGTGGATGCCGACCCGCCGTCCTACCAGCAGCGACGCCCGGTGGCGGAACCGTTGCGCACCGGCATTCGTGTCATCGATGGCTTACTGACCTGCGGCGTCGGTCAGCGCATCGGCATTTTTGCCGCCGCCGGTTCCGGCAAGACCACCTTGATCAACATGCTGATCGAGCACACCGACGCAGAGGTCTTCGTGATCGGCCTGATTGGCGAACGTGGGCGGGAGGTGACCGAGTTCATCGCGCACCTGCGCCAGTCGCCCAAGTATTCTCGTTGCGTGGTGGTGTATGCCACTTCGGATTTTTCCTCGGTGGATCGCTGCAACTCGGCGCTGCAAGCCACCACCATCGCCGAGTATTTTCGCGACCAGGGGCGGCGCGTGGTGTTGTTGCTGGACTCGTTGACCCGCTACGCCCGTGCCCGTCGCGACCTGGCCTTGGCGGCCGGTGAAGCCCCGGCGCGGCGCGGCTATCCGGCTTCGGTGTTCGATGCCTTGCCGCGCTTGCTGGAGCGACCTGGGGTGACCGCGACCGGCAGCATCACCGCCTGGTACACGGTGCTGTTGGAAAGCGACGACGAGCCGGATCCGATCGCCGAGGAGATTCGTTCCATCCTCGATGGCCATGTCTACCTCAGCCGTGCCCTGGCGGCCAAGGGGCACTACCCGGCCATCGATGTCCTGCGCAGCGTCAGCCGGGTGGCGACGCAAGTCACCACGCCGCAGGTGCAGCAACTGGCCGCGTCGACCCGGGAAACCCTGGCCCGTCTTGAACAATTGCAGGTCTTTCTCGACATGGGCGAGTACAGCCCGGGCGCGGATGCGGCCAATGACCACGCGATGCACCGGCGTGATGCCCTCGACCGATGGCTGCGCCAGCCGACGGGCGAGTGTTGCGAGCCGGACGAAACCTTACGGAGCCTGCATGAAATCCTTGCCTGAGCAGCGACGCTTGTTGGCCTTCAGCGAGTTCCGGCGGCAACGCGGCGAGCAGGCGCTGCTGCACGTCCAGCGCCAATTGCAGCCGCTGCTGACGGAGCGCGGCGGCTTCGAGGCGCAGGAAGCGGCGCTGCAAGACCTGTTGGCCAGCCATCGCGCCAATGACTGCGTGCTGGATCACGGGCAACTGTTGGCGTTGTTGCGTACCCAGGCGGTGATCCGTCGACGGATCGATCTGCTGCGGGTCGAGCGGGACCGCGTGGATCAGCAGTGCCGACAGGTCGAGCAGCAGTTGCAGGTGCAGCGCGAGCGGTTGCGTGGGCTGTTGCGCAAACACGACAAGTACGAGCGTTCCGTCCAGCAACTGTTGCGGGTTCAACGGCTTGAAGCGGTGCGCCGGGAAGAGCGGGAGCTGGAAGAAATGATGGAGGGACGGCGATGAAAGAGCTCTCAGTGGTTCCCGCTCGGCCGGTCCAGGTCCTGGACCCCGTCGACGAAGGCCCAATGGATGAGCTGCAAGACCTGCTTGTCCCGGTGCAGGAGGATGAGCTGCCACAGGGCGTGCTGGACCTGATGGTTGCGCTGGTTCGGCCTCATCGCGAGCCGATGGATAATGGTCGTGCGCTGGCCAGGCGTTCGATGAGTATTGTTCCGGGCGGCGCGGAGGTTGAGCGTGATGGGGAGCGCGCGGGTGCTCGCGAAGCGGTGGAGGTTGAAGCCGTTCGCGTGCCACCCCGTGCCCGGGTCGCAATGATTTTTCCACATGCCGGCCCACCGCTCAGCCAGATGGCACGCCATCCGTTGTCTCAACGCTTGGAGCCAGCGGGGGATCAATCAACGCTGCCGACCTACTCGGCATCGATCGAGCCGCCACGGCATGAGCCGTTCACCGCTGCCAGTGAGCAGTCGCCGGCCCGTGGCGATGAACCGCTGCCCCAGGCGCCGTTGAGCCTCCAAGGCACGCGTCACGCACCGTCGGTTGCCACGGCATCCATCCCTGCATCGACGCCACCACCCGCGCTCGATGTCGTGGTCGAGACGTTGCCGGGTGCGGATCGAGGGTTCCTGCAGGTCCCCTTCAACCGAGGGGGAGCCAGCGGACAAGTGACGATCAGCCGCGGGCCTGAGGAGCCCACTCGACCCCTGACGCTCAGCCCCAGCAATGCCCTGGTGTTCGAGCAACTCAAGGAACCTTTCGCCCTGGCCCGGGAGCCTGCCTGGCGGCTGACCGACAGCGGCGGCGAGCAGCCACACCAGGGTTCGCAGCAGGGGCCGGACGAGGATCCGGACGAACAGGCTGAGCCTGCGGCATGAGCGCATTGCAGCTACGTCGGGTCGAGCCTTTGGTGCATGCCCACGTCCAGGCGATTCAACGCTGGCGGCGCGGCGGTCGGGACGCGGGTCTGACCAAGGTGCCCAAGCGTTCCGACTATTTGAGCTTCTGCGCACAGGGTGATGGCGGGCCCTGGCGCGGGCTGATCAGGGCCCGTGACTGGTTGCACCATTCGCTCCCGACTTTGCACGCGCTGCTGACGCAGCCGTGCCCGTTGCCCCGTATCGTCGAGTTGTTCCGGGCGGTGCCACGGCCCTTGTCACTGGAGGTGGACGAGCTGCGTTACAGCCATCTGTCGGACATCGAATCCGTGGCCCCGGCGCGCTTGCCGACGGGCGAAGTGCCGTGGCTCGACACCCCCGGAGGGCGCGTGTGGTTGACCCAGTTGCCGCCCAGGAATGCCCTGCACGGTCCTGTGGCCGCCGACTCATGGCTGAAGACGTTGCCGTTACGCCTGGAGCTGATCCTCGGCGTCAGTCACCTGAGCCTTGCCAGCCGAATGCGGCTGGGGGAGGGCGACGTGCTGCGCATTACCAAGCCCATGCAACGCTGCTTTGTGGCGGGCCAATGCCTTGGCGTTTTCACCTTTACCGAAGAGGGTTTACACATGCAACCGACCGTGGCCGAGGCCAGTCCAGAGAGCCCGTCAGAACCTGCCATGGAAGTCGACCTGGGATCGCTCCCGGTGCGCCTGGAATTCCTGCTCGCCACCCATGATCTCGACCTGGCCGCGCTGTCGCAGATCGTCGCCGGGCAACTGATCCCGCTAGCTGACGACGCGGCCCGGCACATCGAAGTGCGCGCCAACGGCAAGCCCGTGGCCCTGGGCGAACTGGTGCAGTTGGATGGACAGTTGGGCGTCGAATTGCTGAAGGTCTATCGGGACGGTGACGATGAATGACGTTTCGCTGATCGCGCTGCTGGCGTTCGCTTCGTTGCTGCCGTTCCTGGTGGCAGCGGGCACTTGCTACCTCAAGTTCTCCATCGTCTTCGTCATCGTGCGCAACGCCTTGGGCTTGCAGCAAGTGCCATCGAACATGGCACTCAACGCGATTGCCCTGATGCTCGCGGTGTTCGTCATGACGCCGGTCGTGAAGCAGGGCCATGACTACTACAAGACCGAGGCGGTGGCCTTTACCGATATCGAATCGGTGGTGAATTTCGCCGAGAACGGTCTGGGCAGCTACAAGGATTACCTGCGCAAATACACCGACCCGGAGTTGGCGCTGTTCTTCGAGCGGGCCCAGGCGGTGCAGGATGAAACCGACGCCGGTTGGCCCGCCGATGAAGCGCTGGCGCCTTCGCTGTTTGCGCTGCTGCCGGCCTATGCCCTGAGTGAAATCAAGAGTGCCTTCAAGATCGGCTTCTACCTGTACCTGCCTTTCGTGATTGTCGACCTGGTGATCTCCAGCATCCTGCTGGCGCTGGGCATGATGATGATGAGCCCGGTGATCATTTCTGTGCCGATCAAGCTGGTGCTGTTTGTAGCCCTGGATGGCTGGGCGCTGCTGTCCACCGGGCTGGTCAAGCAATACCTGACCTTGCTGGCGTAGGCGCCCCCATGAACGATCTGGTCTACGCCGGCAACAAGACCCTGTACCTGATCCTGCTGATGGTGGCCTGGCCGATCATCGTCGCCACGGTGGTCGGCCTGGTGGTGGGCTTGATCCAGACCGTGACCCAGTTGCAGGAACAGACCCTGCCGTTTGGTTTCAAGCTGCTGGCGGTCGCCGCGTGCCTGTTCCTGCTCTCGGGCTGGTACGGCGAAACCCTGCTGGATTTCAGCCGCGAAGTCATTCGCCTGGCGTTGGGTTAGGCCGATGGCGGTGACGCTGTTCTTCGAGTTGTACGCCGGGTTCGCTGCCGCGCTGTTGGGCGTGGCGCGCCTGGCGCCGATTTTCTTCATGTTGCCGTTTCTCAACAGCGGCGTGCTGACCGGTGTCGCGCGCCAGGCGGTGATTGTCCTGGTGGCGCTGGGGTTCTGGGCCTACGTCGGCGTGCCGACGCCCGCCCTCGACAGCCTGGCGTTCCTCGGCTTGATGCTGCGGGAGGTGAGTATCGGCGTGCTGCTGGGTGTGCTGCTGTGCTGGCCGTTCTGGGTGCTGCATGCCATGGGCAACCTGATCGATAACCAGCGCGGCGCCATGCTCAGCAGCACGGTGGACCCGGCGAACGGTGTCGACACGTCGGAGTTGGCGAATTTTCTCCAGTTGTTCGCGGCGGCGGTGTACCTCGAAGGTGGAGGGATGCTGTTGATGCTGGAAACCGTCGCGCAGAGCTATCGCATCTGTGCGCCGGGCAACGACTGCGCGATGCACTTGCCGGCCCTCCACGCGCTATTGGATGTGTTGGTGAGCAAAACGCTGGTGATCAGTGCGCCGGTGGTGGCGACCTTGCTGGTCAGCGAAGCCTTGCTCGGTTTGCTCTCGCGCTATGCGCCGCAAATGAATGCGTTCTCCGTGTCGTTGACGGTCAAGAGCCTGGTGGCGCTGGTGGTGTTGATGCTGTATTTCGGCGTGCACCTGCCGGACGAAGTCCTGCGCATGGGCGGTATGTCCGAGGGGCTGGCGCAGTCTCTGGGCGACGGGGAGAGCGATCATGTCATCCAGCGCCTCGAAGACTGAAAAGCCCACCGCCAAGCGCCTGCGGGATGCCGCCCGCAAGGGCCAGACGTTCAAGGCCAAGGATCTGGTCATCACCTGCCTGACCCTGTGCGGCATCAGTTACCTGGTCTTCAACAGCTCGCTGTTCGAGATCATGGAGGTCTACCGGCGCATCATCGCCAACGATTTTGACGTTGAACTGCAAACCTATTCGGCGATGCTGGTGCTGGTCGGCCTCAAGGCTCTGCTGCCGCTGTTGCTGGTCTGCGTGCTGACCAGTGCGTTGCCGGCGCTGCTGCAAAGCGGTTTTGCCCTGGCCAGCGAAGCGTTGAAGCTGAATCTCGGCGCCTTGAACCCGATCAATGGCTTCAAGAAATTGTTCAGCCTGCGCACGGTCAAGGACACCTTCAAGGCGCTGTTGTACCTGGGCAGTTTTGCCATGGCGCTGTGGATCGTCTGGGTCACGCAGCGGCAATTGCTGTTTGCCCAGCTGTTCGCCCAGACGGCGGATCTGTTCGTGATCTGGGGGCATTTGCTGCTGGTGCTGGTGCTGGCGTTCCTGGCCTGCATCCTGCTGATCGTCGTGCTCGATGCCCTCAGCGAATATTGGTTGTTCATGAAGGACCAGATGATGGACAAGGACGCGGTCAAGCGTGAACACAAGGAGCAGGACGGCAACCCGCAGATCAAGGGCCGCCGCCGTGACCTGCACATGGAGCTGTTGTCGGAGCAGGTCAAATCCGACGTGCGCAGCTCGCGCATGATTATCGCCAATCCGACGCACATTGCCATCGGCGTGTATTTCCGCCCGGAAATCACCTTGTTGCCGTTCATCTCCCTGATGGAAACCAACCAACGCGCCCTGGCCGTGCGGGCGTATGCCAAGGCAGTCGGTGTGCCGGTGATCAACGACAAAGCCTTGGCCCGACGGATCTTCAAGACCCACCAGCGCTACAGCTTCCTCCAGGTGCAGGAAGTCGAGGAGGTGCTGCGCCTGCTGATCTGGTTGGAACAGGTCGAACAGGCGTGAGTCCAGGGTCATGCATAACCCTGTGGCGAGGGGATTTATCCCCGCTGGGCTGCGCAGCAGCCCCAAAACGGCGAACTCAATTGACATGGCACACCGTGCTGTCCGGTTTAGGGCCGCTGCGCGCCCCAACGGGGATAAATCCCCTCGCCACAAGGGATTTCTGCCGACCAGGGGATGGCACCCACCCCAATGAGCGCAATTTGGCAGCGTGACCTCTCGGCGTTTTGGCTCAATGCATCCGTCAGCAACGCTGACGCTTTTTCAGGAGTGTGGCCGATGAGTCGCGACAACAAACAAGACGAGCAGGTGGCCCTGGAGGTCGTGGACGCGGTACTCGGTGGCGCGGCGTTGAAAGACGTGCAAGGCATCAGTGACGAACACATGGACAGCCTCTATGCCTTCGCCTTCCAGTTCTACGAACAAGGACGGCTGGACGACGCCGAGAAGTTCTTCCACTTCCTGTGCATCTACGACTTCTACAACAGCCATTACTGGATGGGACTGGCGGCGGTGCACCAGCTCAAGCAAAACCACCAGAAGGCCATCGACCTGTATGCCATCGCGTTTGCCCAAGGCAAGAACGACTACCGGCCCATGTTGTACACCGGCCAGTGTCATCTGGCACTGGGCAAGGTCGGCAAGGCCAGGTTGTGTTTCGAATACGTGATCGAGCAAGCCGCGCAAGACGATCTGCGCGAGCAGGCCAAGGTGTATCTCGACACCCTGGCCCACATGGAACTGCACTGTTCGGAGGACTGAACATGACTGACATAGGAAGCACCCGTAGCGCTCCCTTCCTGGGGGGAATGAGCCGCACCGAAGCCTTTGAAAAGTATGGCGCGGCGGCCAGCAAGGCCGCCAGGACCACGGACTATCAGGAAGCCGGTCGCAAAGCCCTGGCGGACCTGATGTCGGTGCAATACGACGGTCACGATGGCCGCTCCGCCGCCAGTACGGGGCGACCGGTGCTGCACGCACCACCGCCACGGGCCGATGGCAACAAGCAGGAAACCAACGGTGATCTGTTCACCCTGTTGATGGCGATGATTTCCGAGCTGATCGATGAGGTCGACGTCAACAAACTGAAAAACCGCCTGGCGATGTTGCAGAGCATGGCCGGTGCCCGCCAGCAGGGGCTTGAAAACCTCTCCGCCGAATACGCCGCCGCCGTCCAGGCCATGGCGGATGCCGAGGGGGATGTCGGCAGCAGCCAGGCGCAACTCGACCAATTGCACGAGCGGGTCCTGCATTTTCAAGGACTGCTGGCAGACAGCGAAGCGCGGTTGGCACAACTGGACCCTGACTCGCCCGAATACGCTGAAGAGCTGGCCCGTCGTGACCAGCTCAAGGGCGAACTGGCGAGCCACACCCAAACGTTCAACGCAGCGACCGCCGCGCACCTGAAGCTGATTGAGATCGCCAATACCTTTGCCAAAACCTTGAGCGGGGTGATTGCGAAAGTGGTGGTGTCCGGCGGCGCAGGCCCCGACCAAAAGGAAACCGACGAAAAAGCCCTCAGCAGCAGTGCATTGGCCTTGCTCAACCGCTTGAAGATCATCGAGTTGCTCGGTGAGGCAGCGCAGAACAAGGAGGAACTGAGCCAGGAGTTGTTCCAGGAGTTGCAGGTCAAGCTTCAGGAACACATGAAGCGTGAGTCGGATAAATACCTGGAGGAAGTGCGCAAGGCCGAGGCGTTGCAGAAAACCATGGGCTGCATCGGCAAGATCGTCGGGGCGATATTGTCCGCCGCCACCATCGTCGCTGGGGTCCTGACCGCCAACGTGGCCCTGATCGTGGTTGGGGTGGTTGGCGCGGCGGTGATGATTGCCGATGCGGTGGTCGAGGAAAAAACCGGCAAGTCGTTCATGGCCGAGGCCATGAAGCCGCTCACCGTGGTCATGCAGGAGGCCATCAAGCGCTTCACCGAGCTCTACACCCAGCTACTGATCGACCTGGGCGTTGATGAAGACAAGGCCAAGGAAATCGCGCAGATCGCCGGCATGATCCAGGGTGTCGTTTCGACACTGGCCGCCATTGCCCTGGTGGCCGTCGTCGGGGCGCAGGTGATCGGGCCGATGGTCAGCGCGGTTGCCTCGAAACTTGGGTCGGTGGTCGCCCAGGCCGCGCCTGCCGCGGTGCAAGCCATGAAGCAGATGGCAACCTCAGTGGGCAACTTGCTGACCCAGCTGCTCACGCAATTACGCAGCTTGGTGACCAACGGCGCCGATGCGGTATCGCTGGCCCGTTACGCCGCCAACCTGGAGATCGCCCAGGCCGTCACCGAGTTCGGCCATGTCGCGGCGCAGGGCGTGATGCAAATCGAGGCCGGTCGGCATCAGGCCAAAGCGGCCGTGCATTTGGCCGATGTGCGAGTGCGCATGGCGATCAGCGAGGAAATCAGCAAATACCTGACCCAGGTAGTCGACGACTACGGCCAGGCGATGCGGGAGCGAACCCATCAGATTGAACAGGTATTTGCCGATCTGCAGCGCAGTCACAACGTCAGCCTGAACATGGTTCGGAACGTTTGAAATCACGGATAACAGGTACCTACGATGAACGCTATTGACACTACGAACAGGCATTACCTCGTCCCTGATGCAGGGCTGAGTGAATTGGTTGTCCAAGAGCAGTCTTCAAAAGATCGCAAAGATAAGTCTCTCTCGGCGTCGCCGATGTTCGACAAGATCACCGCAAGACAAGTCCTCCAGAACCCCAGCATCACGGCGCCTTCAGCTGCGGAGCTGGAGAGCGCGATCAACGCCTACCAGCCCACCGAGTCGGACTGGCAGGACTTTATGGCCGCCTCGATGATGCTCAGCGATGAAGTGCGCAACGAGCTGATCTTCGATCCAGGCGCCTGGGAGAAACACGCGAACGTATTGGTGGCCGCGATTATCGCGCTGAACATCGCGCGGGTCGCCAACGCTCAACTGCGTGGACATTTCAGCGTCATGGCCGCCGAGGCGGCCAAGGCCCAAGGCGCGGCCATTGTCGAGTCAGGCGAGGCGGCGATGTACAGCGCTATCACCGGGGCCATCGTTTCCGGCGCGATCTCCGGGTTCGCCCTGCTCAAGACCCTCCATGGCCAGACGTTGAAGCATGCGGATATCAACCTGCACAAACGCAACGCCATGGACGCTCGCAATATCGAACGCGACCTCAAGCTTGAACGCAGTCGCAGCGAGTGGAATCCGCAGGGCACCTACAAGATCAAGACCCTCGATGATTTCGGTCGCGCGAAGACGGTCGACTTCAAACCCAGCGGTTCCACCCGGCCAGCCGAGGACCAGGCCTGGTTCGACAAGGAAATCCTCAAGGCGCAGGAGGTCGGTCGCAACGCCAAGTGGCTGAGCGAGACAGACCCCCAGAACCGCTTGAACCTGCACAAGCCCAACGCCCTGAACGCCAGGAACATCGAGCGCGACCTCAAGCTTGAACGCGACCGCACGGACTGGAATTCGGACACCACCTACAAGATCAGGACATTCGACGCGTTCGGTCGTCCGACGCTGGTCGATTTCAAACCCAAGGGTTCGCCCCTGTCACCCAAGGACCAAGCCTGGTTCGAAAAGCAAATATCCAACGCGCAAAAGGTCAGCGAGACCTCCGACTGGCTGAGCCAGATGGGCAGCCGGGGTATTGAAAGGAAACTGGAAATCGGCCGCGCCCTCAGCGCCATGGCGACGAACCTGAGCCAAGTGGTGTCGAGCATCGTGCGCCTGGCTGAGTACACCGCGCGGGAGAAAGAGGTGCTGCAGCAAAGTGCGCAGAACAGCCAGAAGAGCCTGGGGGATGAAGTCGCTCAGAAGGACGCGGCCGATGCCGCATTGCTGCAAAAACTGATGGACATGGTCATGCAGCTTTTTCAATCACGCAGTGACGTTATTCGCGCCGTGACGGCTTGAGGAGAGGAACATGGAAATCACCAGATTCATACAGACACCTGTCGTCTTGCTGCCGAATATTGAAGCTTTGGGCGATACGCCGTTGCCTTTCAATATGCTCGATGAGACGCGCGGTGAGATACAAACGGTCAGCTCTCTGACACAGTTGCTCGACCGCTCCGTGAACGCACTCAATCGCAGCCTCGCCACTCTGCTCAGGGGCCCGTTCAACGCCAAGTCGCTGGAAGGCATGTCCACCGAGGCCGTGGCGCAACTTATCCCGGAGCTTCTCGAACAGATCCACGCCAAGCGCGATCGCTCACACCTATGGGCCCAGCGCGCCCGCCAGTGTTGTGCGGTGATGAGCCACAGCATGAAGTCCACGCTTCTGGACGAAAGTCGCCTGCGCCAACTCAATGAGGAACAAGGCGAGATCCTGCGCAGCCTCAAGCAAGCCTTGGACCAGGACAAACCCTTCGAAATCGCGGAGGCCCTGGATGCCGGGATCAATTCCTCCAATGACTTCTTCGACAAACTGCTAGAGCTGATCGACCTGATCAAGAACGGTTACCTTGCCGGTTACGAACACATCATCAAGGCCTATACCGACTTCTTCGCTGATTTCAACGCTGAAATTACCGCGAAGATGAAGGACTGGATCGAGGGGACGAACGACGGTAAAGACGTCAAGGTGAATGTCGGCGCATTACGCACCGCGTTGAACAACCTGATCAAAAAATACAGCCATCCCAACTCCGCGTCCGTACTCTTTCCGAAGCCTGGCGACGGCGCAGCGAGCAAGGAAGAAGCAGAGAAATGGCTCAAGGCCCTGGGCTTGCCCGCCAGTTGCCTGAAACAGAATCCCCCGCCGGATAGCGGCTGGTGTGTCGTCATCGACCTCAGCCCATTGACGACCATGCTAGGTAGCCTGCCGAGCGGAGGCACAGTGACGTGGGATACCGCCAAGTACAATCAATGGCAAACCGGCTTCAACGCCCAGGAAGAACGCCTGAAAAACATGCTGCAATCCCTTACCCAGAAGTATTCGAATGCCAATTCGTATCATGACAATTTCAACAAGACACTGTCGGCGCATTTGAATCAGTTTGCGGATATGTTGCGGGCGATGTTGAATTTTTAACTTCACGACTGTGCGGTGATCGATGAGTGCGTCAGTGACTGAAATGTGTATCGAGTCGGAAGTGATAAAGCTGCTGTCTGGCTATTTTTTGACGATCCAACGGAAGATAAGCAGGCATTCGCGGTTAGTGGAGGATCTGAATCTCGATTCCGTGGATGTGGTGGAAATCATCATGATTGTTGACGAAGCATTTAATGTTGAACTGCCTTCACATGAGGTGGAGGCTTGGAGGTCGGTGGCCGATATCATCCATTCGGTTGAAGCTGCGAGAGGCGCTTGATGGAGCGATAGCCGCCGTGAGCAATTTGCGGCGGTGACGCCTTAATTGCAGAGGCCTCTCTTCTTGGCCTCCCCCGAGGGCCCTACGTTGTATGTCGTGGTTTCCTACATCAATAAGATTGGAAGCCCTACGGAATCCCCCCACACATCTTCCTATAGTCACGCAGCTCGTCACCCCGAGCCTACCCCACAGGCTCAATCGCGCTTCAGTAACTTTCTATAGAGAAGTCTCAAGGTATGGACAGTGCAACTGAACAAACGCCAGTCACGTCATTCGTCTTTGACCACTGGCTATTGCAAAGCGATGGAACGCTGATGCGAGATGGACAAGGAGTTCATGTTCCACCCAAGGAGCTGCACGTACTGCGCCTGTTGTTGCAGTCAGCGGGTACGATCGTCAGTAAGGATTATTTGCTGAGCCATGTATGGTCCCAGATGGATGCAGCGGAGGAGTCGCTGACGCGCTGCATCTACGCTTTGCGCAAGTTGCTCAAGGAAAACAAGGATTACATCGCGACGGTCTACGGCCAGGGCTATCGATTCACCGGTTCAGTGGTTGAACTCGACGTGCCGAGTCAGACGGGGGCGGTGGCGCCTTCGTTGGCGGTCCTACCTTTTCGTAACCTGGACGAGACGGCGGCGCTGGATCTGCAGGATGTGCTGATCCGTCAGTTGACCACCGCGTTTGGCGAGGCCTTGCGTGTGATGCCCTCGGGGGTGATCGCGGCCTGTGGGGCACCGGAGGATGTGCGCTCGCTGGCCGGGCGGTTGTCGGCGGATTACTGCTTGAGCGGGCGGTTCATCGGTTCGGGCAGACAGCGACATTGGTCGGTGGAATTGATTCGTGGCAGCGACCAGGCGCTGGTCCACGGGCAGACGCTGGACGCCCATGATCCTGGCGAGGCCTTGGGCGCATTGACATGCCTGGTGGCCCAGCGTGTCGCCGGGTTGCGTCCGGTGGGAGATCGTTGTGGGTCGTATCCGGTGGCGGTGGCGTATCTCAACGGGCTGTGCAGCGTGCAGCAGCACACGGCGCAAAGCCTCGGCGATGCCGCTGTGCTGTTTCGCCAGTGTTTGAAACTCGATGCCGGCTACGCGCCGCCCTGGTGCGGTTTGGCGGATGTGTGGCTGGGGCAGGCGCTGATGGGCCTGGGTGACCCGGAGCGTGCCATCGAAGAGGCGCATTCAGCGGTTTCCAATGCCTTGGCGCTGGACCCCGGCAGTCTCCCGGCCTTGACGCGCCTGGCGTTGCTCACCAGTTTGCGTGGCTGCGAGGAGGCGGCCGAGGTGTTGTTCCGGCGTTGCCTGTTGTCGGCCGATCAGGCTGACGTGCTGTATTTTCATGCTTGGCATCATTGGTTCTGGCGGCGCAACGAGCAGGCGGCGCAGTTGATCGACCAGTGTCTGCGGCATGATCCCGGTTGTGTCCGGGCGCAGATCTTGCGGGGGCGTATTCACCAGCAGCTGACGTGGATCAGCGAGCGGCGCCTGGCATGAGGCGGCGTAGAAGCAAGTGGTTATGCGTGCCGATGTGTCTGGGACTGGGGCTTGGCATGGCCCAGGCGCACGCCTGGTGCTGGAGCAGGGCGGGGCAGTTGCATGCCATCGAACCCGAGCTGCTGCAAGCGATTGCCGATGTCGAATCCGGACAGCGGCCAGACGCAATCAACCACAACCGCAACGGCACCCGCGATATCGGGCTGATGCAGATCAACAGCATCCACCTGCCCCGATTGAATGCCCAGGGCATTACCGAGCAGCGTCTGCTGGATGAGCCGTGCCTGTCGGTGGAAGTCGGTGCCCAGGTGCTGGCCGAATTCATCGCCCGCTACGGCTACAACTGGACGGCGGTCGGCGCCTACAACGCCGGCCATTCGCCTCACCGTCAAGCGGCGCGGCTTCGTTACGCGCGCAAAGTCTGGAAACGCTATCAGGCGTTCACCCAGGCGCGAATGACGGCGCCGTGAAACCGGGCCGGTCCGGGGATTCTGATCCTTTGCGGGAGGTAATCGGCAGATTTGCATCAGGAACCCTGGGGCCGGCCTTTCTAACCTGCCTGCTCATTTGACTGCCCTGGAGTTAGGACGGTGACAGTCCCGACGGCCCTCCCTCTACAGCCCTGCGTCTTGCGGATACTCAATGGCCCGTTGCAAGGCTGTGAATTCCCGCTGGGTGAAGGCACGACCCTGTTCGTGGTGGGGGCTGTGGATGTGCTCGGGGACGGCGTCCGTTCTGCCAGCGTTCCGGCTGAAACCATCTTCGTTCCCCTGGAGGAAGGTGGCTGCAATTTCGAGGTGCTGGCCGACCAGGCCACGGCGGACGGTGTGCCGTTGCGGTTGCTCGGCGATTCGGTGGAGGTACGCCATTGTGCCTTCCAGGCCAGGGTGCGGATGGGTGGCCTGCAGATCGCCTTGCGTCCTGAACACCAACCCTGGGCGCCCGAATGCCTGGGTCAAGCACCCGAGACACCGTCCAATGCCAGCGCTCTCGAGCGTTGGCGGGCCCCTTGGATGCGCTGGGGCGCCGGTGGTCTGGCGCTGATTGTTCTGGTTACCGTGATGGGGCTTTGGTCGATGCCGGGGCCTGCGCCGGAAACCGATATTCGCGCGCTGATCAGCGGCGCCAGTGCCGAAGTTCAGGTGCTGCCGGGGCGCGATCATTCGATCTATGTTTTTGTGGCTTCCGAACGCGATGCCGGTTGGAGCCGACAGGTGCTGACGCGCCACAACGCCCTGAACGGCAAGGTGCTGATGAGGGACCAGGAACGTGGTCGACTGGAGCAGGTGCTGATCGATCACGATCCGCAACTGGCCTGGCACTTCCTGGACCTCAAGGACCCGTCGACGCCGCGCCTGCTGCTCAGCACCCAGCGCAACCTGCTCACGCCGGACAAGCAAGCGCAACTGCTCGATGTGCTGCTCGCGGCGGCGCCCTATGCCCGCGACGTCGTGGTGCAGATGCAGGATGACACGCTGCTCGCCGACCTGGCGCAAGGCGGCTTGCAACGCCTGGCCCTGGCCTTCAACCGGATCGAGCACGCGGACAGTGTGACGTTCGCCGTCGAGGGCAACCTGCAGGATTCCGAACTGGCCGCCACTCGCCAGTATGTCGACCGCTTTTACCGGCAGTGGGGGGATCGCTACGTGCATTTCACTGTCGAGCTCAAGGACGACGCGCTCAAGGGCCTGTCGTTTCAAACCGGCCCACAGGGCTACGTCAAGACGAGTGCTTCGTCGTGGTTTTTTCCCAACAGACACAATAGGTGAGCAATGGCTGGTATCGGTTTACCCATCACATTTCCCGACGACTTTCTCGGCGAGCAAGCTGCTGCGTTCGAACTCGGTGCACAGAAACTCAAGGACGTCCTGGATAAAGCGCTGGAGGACCTGAAAAAAGATGCCTCTGACCCTGGGCTGCTAGCGGCCTACCAGACCGCGTTTTCCTCCTACACGGTCTTTCGCAACGCCCAGACCAACACCATCAAGGGCTTCAAGGACATCGACATGGCGATCATCCAGGCGGCCCGCTGACGCTGGTTTTTTTCGATTGGCCATCGCCGTGACGATGGCCTTTTTCATGAGTGCATCCTATGTCCCTCCTCAATGTTACCCCTTCCCTCGTTCACGGCTCGACCTTCGTTGAGCTGCGTGGTCCGCAGGAAGGCCCGGTCGTGTCACTTGAATCGCGCTTGATCGAGGCGTTTGCCGGTTCCGCCGTGGACAGCGGCCAGGAAGTCGCCGCGATCAATCAGTTGCTGCTGCGTCCGGATATCAGCGACCCTGAAGTATTGGCCCAGTTGCAGGAGATGACCGGGCAATACAACGTCGATATCAACTTGCTCAACGTGCTGGTGCGCAAGGCCGTAGGCACGGCAGAAACCTTGTTGCGTGCGTCATGAAAGCGGGCGTGGTGTTGCTGCTGTTGGGCCTGGCGCTGGCGGGGTGTCGCCAACCGAGCCTGCTTGAAGGGCTGGATCAGCAGCAGGCCAATGAAGTGCTTTCGGTCTTGCAACGCAACAACATCGCGGCGGTGAAAGTCGACGCCGGCAAAGCCGGTTATGCAGTGAAGATCGATCAGTTGGATTTTTCTGCCGCCGTCGATCTGCTCAACCTTTATTCGTTGCCGTCCCGACCACGCCTGCAAGTTGCGGAGATGTTTCCCGCCGATTCCCTGGTGGCCTCGCCCCGCGCGGAAAAGGCTCGATTGTATTCGGCGTTGGAGCAGCGCATCGAGCAGTCGTTGGCGCTGCTCGAAGGTGTGGTTTCTGCGCGGGTGCATGTCAGTTATGACCTGGATGCCGGTGAAGGCGGGCGCAAGTCGCCGCCGATCCATCTCTCGGCGGTGGTGCTGCATGAGCGCGATGTCGAACCGCAGTTGCTGATCACCGACATCAAGCGTTTTCTCAAGAACAGTTTTGCGGCGGTGGAGTACGAGAACGTTTCGGTGGTGCTGTCCAAGCGCGCGCCTGTCCAGCACGTCGCGCCAACGGTTACCGCAAGCCAGGGGCATTCGGGTTGGCCGTGGTGGCTGGCGCTGATCGGCGGGTCGCTGTTGGCCGCTGGTGCCTGGGCCTATCGTCAGGCAAATGCAGGGCGGCGTGATGACGGACGTTGACTGCTTGCAGCAGATTCTCGCTGAGCCTTTGGGGTATCTGCATCCTCAGCGCCTGGTGGTGCCCGCGGGATTCGAGGGGGCCGAGGCGTGGAGTTTACTTAACCGGATCGTGCTCGAAGGGTTGGCGATGCAAGGGCCGTGGCCATCGATGCCACTGACCGGCGTGGCGAAACAATGGGTTCGTCACTGGCGGCGATTGCCTTACATCGCCTTGCTGATGGGCGCTTATCGTTTGATGCCCGATCTGGCACGAGGCGCTGCGCTGGGTTGCCTGCCGATGTCGGTTCGTCGTTTCGCGAGTTACAGCTTAGGGGGGCGAGGCGGTCTGCCGATCGACCGCTCACCTGTTGTCGTGGCCCAGGTTGAAGCGGCTGGCGTCAATGCGTTGTGGAGCTGGCACGAACAGGTTCCCGCCGCGCTGCTCGATCGCCTGGCATTGCAATTTTCCGAGGCGGTCGTGCGCTTGCATCGGCAATGGCCGCTCACGAAACCCAATCCAAGCCTGTTCTTTCTGGCGGTGCAGCATGCTCGACTCTATCCGCTCCCTGACTGACCTGCCTGTGGGCGAGGACGCGCGCCTGGCGCGCGAGGACATCGCCGCTGCCCGTCGCCGCCAGCGCTTGCAGCGTGAGGCCCAACGCCGCGCCCGCGAGTGTGTCGAGCAGGCCCGGCGCGATGCCGAAGCGCTGCATGCCCAGGCGTTTCAGCAGGGTTATGCCGAGGGCATTCTGCGCGCCACCGGGCAACTGGCGGACGGTTTGCTGAAGTCGCAAACCTTGGGCCTGCAATTGCGCCACGCGCTGGCTCGGGCCGCGCGTGATCTGCTCGCCGACGCCTTGAATCAGCCGCAATGGCTGGATGAAGCGCTGGAGCGTTGGCTGGCCGCACACCCGGTCGATTCGACCGCAGTCCTGCAGGTGCTGTTGCCGCTGCATTGCCGCCCGCGCGGCCATGAACTGCGGGACAGTTTGCGCAAGCAATGGGCCGGCGAACTGATTCTGGAATATCACCCGCAGGACCGCTACGTGCTGCGGCTGGCGGATCAACTGCTGGAATTCGACGTTGAAACGATCCAGGAACGGTTGGCGCCCAGGTTGCTGGCGAGCATCGCCGCCCTGCCGGAGTCGGTTCGCGCTCTGGACCAGGCATCGTTACAGGCCCTGACGGACTTGTGCTCAAGCTTCGTCGAGCGCCCCACCGATTCCACGGCAACCGAGGTTCACCATGAAGATTGAAACCATGAGCGGTTCCAGCACGCTGGATCGCAGCGTCAGTCCGGCGGTGGAGACGCTGGAAGCGCGCCTGCTGGCTGCTGGTGAGCAAAGCAAACGTCCGGACCCTGAGTTCGAGCACTTGTATCAATTGCTGCTGGCCATGGAAGGGCAGGGCGAGAAGGCGATTCATGAGTTTCTTCGCACACTGCGTGGGGCGGACGGGGAAACCGCTGCGTACCCCACCGCGATGGCATTGAAGACGATCACGCAACAGGTATTGGTTCGGTTGAAGGACGAGGGCCTGGAAAAGTCGCAGCTCTATAAGGAAGTCCGCGGGGCCAATGGCCTGGCGTTTGCCATGGAAGTCTATGTATTGGGCGTCATGCGCGATGTGTTTCAGCCCATGGGGGATGAGGCTTGGGAGAAGAGTGAGTGGTGAGAATTGCTCGAGAAAACTACTTATAACTAACAAAGAGAAATAAATATGCAAATTACGAACGTCAACCAGTCGTATGCCCCTTCTACTGCAGCTGTAACAGACTCTAGTAGTGTTTCACCCTCAGAATCTAAAGAAAGCTTGTTTGATGTTTCGAGTGTAGAGACTGTGGTTTTTCGGGAGAGCGATTTTGGAAACCTCCAGAAAGTCGCCGCGCTCCTGAGGCGTGTGGACTGCTCGGTAAATAGCCCGCTGAATGAACTAAGAAACAACTTGGGTGAGTCAGACCGCGATATTGCTGACCAGGTCGAAGGCTACATCGAGCGGGGTGAGAGTCCGCCTCCGGCTGTGTTTGGTAACAGCTTAGCTGGAGCTTCGACCACCGAAACCCGTGTAGACCGCATGAAAAAAGTGCTTGACGTCGCCGAGGAACTGCTCGAATCCGCCAAGGAGCCTGGACGCAATGCACTCCATGTTCTTGGGCGCACGGGGTTGGTCATAGCCTTGGCCGCTGTTGCGCGTCAATTTGTTGTTTATCTCGTCGAACGAGCCCTGCGCGAAAGCGACGCATCTGAAGCCAGTCGGGCCTGGGCTGGCGTTGCGGCTGCAATGATGGGCCCCGCCCTGGTAGGGGCGGGAGCCTTGCTCCGGCATTTCGAAGGAGAGTCGAGCTTGGCGTCGAAGCTAGGGGCTGCGTTCCTGACAGTCGGAGCGACGGGACTCGCAATCGGGGCCTGTGTCACGGGAGCGGCGTCGAATCTCTTCCCTACAGTGGCTGGCGGACTTGTTTATAACCTGGTCAGAGCGTTGGCTGATTTGCTCGTCCCTTTGAAGGACAACGCTGGCCCTGCGAATGCAGCGGCAACCGGCGTTACAGCCGTGTTTTTTGGTGCATTTCAATTTGCGCAGACGGAAGTGGCCAGCCTCATGCCATTGAATGGTCTCGCCAGGGCAGCTCAGGGGCTTGGCTACTCTTTTCGGGATGACCTTTTTCCCATTGTGTCGACTACTGTCGCACAGATGATCGATGCGGGCGTCTTGATTGCTTCTAAAAATAGCGAGTGGTTGTCACCCCGCCAAGGACCGGATTCGGCCTCTTTTGATGAGGAATCTTTGCGAAATCGGGCCTTAAAGACGGAAACGGTTCTTCAATGGCCCACCAAAACTCAAATGGCCAATACATTTTTGAATGTTGCAGGGGCACGCATCTCGTTTGGTGTAGCCCTCGCCGCGTCCGGGGGGCTGCTGGCAGACTACTTAAGTAAATCCGAATTAGGCGACGATACACAAGGCCATACTCTTAATAGCTGTCTCGCTATGCTGGCGGTGTTTTTGTACGTTGCACTCATCTATAGCATCGCCAAACGCACCGACAACACCTATGACCTCAAGGTGATGACCTCGGCTTGATCTAACTCAACGAGCTGGCAACCATTGGTTGCTCGCTCCCATCCTTCCGCCCCGCTATAATTCCCGCCTCATTTCGTCGATCGAGTCAAACCCGCCCATGTACACCCTGGCCCGTCAGCTGCTGTTCAAACTTTCCCCGGAAACCTCCCACGATCTGTCCCTGGACCTGATCGGCGCGGGTGGACGTTTGGGCCTCAACGGTTTGCTGTGCAAGGCCCCGGCGAACCTGCCGGTGACGGTGATGGGGCTGGAATTCCCCAACCCGGTCGGGTTGGCGGCGGGGCTGGACAAGAACGGTGCGGCCATCGACGGGTTCGCCCAACTGGGTTTCGGTTTCGTGGAAATCGGCACCGTCACCCCGCGCCCGCAGCCGGGTAATCCCAAGCCACGGCTTTTCCGTCTGCCCGAGGCCGAGGCGATCATCAACCGCATGGGCTTCAACAACCTGGGCGTCGACAATCTGCTGGCCCGGGTGGCCGCGGCCAAATACAAGGGCGTGCTGGGCATCAACATCGGCAAGAATTTTGACACCCCGGTGGAGCGCGCCGTTGACGATTACCTGATCTGCCTGGACAAGGTCTACGCCCACGCCAGCTATGTGACCGTCAACGTCAGCTCGCCGAACACCCCGGGGCTGCGCAGCCTGCAATTCGGTGATTCCCTCAAGCAACTGCTGGCCGATTTGGCCCGGCGTCGCGCCGAGCTGGCGGTGATGCATGGCCGGCATGTGCCGCTGGCGATCAAGATCGCCCCGGACATGACCGACGAAGAAACCTCCCAGGTCGCCCAGGCCCTGATCGAGACGGGCATGGACGCGGTGATCGCCACCAACACGACCCTGGGTCGCGAAGGGGTCGAAGGGCTGGAGCACGGTGACGAGGCGGGTGGGTTGTCTGGCGCGCCGGTGCGTGACAAGAGCACTCATACCGTGAAGGTGCTGGCCGCCGAACTGGCGGGGCGCTTGCCGATCATTGCGGCGGGTGGGATTACCGAAGGCCGGCATGCCGCCGAGAAAATCACCGCCGGGGCGAGCCTGGTGCAGATTTATTCGGGCTTTATCTATAAAGGACCGGCGTTGATCCGTGAGTCGGTGGATGCGATCGCGGCGTTGCGTTGATTGATCTTTGGAAACCCATGGTGGCGGGAGATTTATCTGTGGCGAGGGGATTTATCCCCGCTGGGCTGCGCAGCAGCCCCCGAGAGAACCTACCCGATCAACCTGACACACCGAGGCGGTAGTTATAGGGGCTGCTGCGCAGCCCAGCGGGGATAAATCCCCTCGCCACAACTGTGTTCACCGCTCCGGTAGGAGTGGTGTTTATCAGAATCCAGGCATTAAAAAGGGCTCCTCGAAGGAGCCCCCTGGGCCGTAGCCCGCCGTCCGGATGGGACGTGCGTGGTTAAATCGATATGGGTGTCAAATTGTCGAGTTCTTGAGTATTAAGCCCTGTGTCAGCCGACGGCGTGAAGTTCGTTGAGTCTATGGATACCCGCAGTGCCGGTCATACCGTCCCAGTTGTCGCCGCGTCCTTCTCGCCAGCCATTGATCCAGGCTTGACGTACCGACGGTAGAGTAAAGGGGCAAAGCTCACGGGATTTACCACCAACGCCATATTGGTAACCACGTAAAAATGCTCTTTCCAACGGATCACGCTTAAGTCTTCTCATAGGGTGTTGCCCTCACTTGTTGACTGTTACTTAGCGTCGACCTCTATCGAGGCCGGGGCAGAATCATTCTGCCGTTGGTGGCTCGTTGCCGGCGTGACGAGCCGAGGTGTTGACGCCGTTGCGACGTCAACCTGTGTTGAGTTCTAACCAAAGCGTCACATGGATGGAATGATCGTTTTGTCATAAGCACGTAACAATAAAGATGTTAGGGCGATAAGTAACTTGATGTTCGTTGACCGCTTTTGAGCAAGACCCCTGTATGATCGGCCCTGCGCCAAAGAGGGCGGCCTTCCCTCGAATGAGAATGTCCCCCTGTTGCACTCGGGTACTATTCGACGAAAGGGTCGAGTTTTCACAATTTGTTGCACAGAATTTTTTTTCTGCCTTCGCATCTAAGCTCTTTTAACCTGAGCGGCGAGGGTGGCACGGCACACTTTCGTGCCACACGGGTGTTCTTGAGAAAAGCACCTGATTGAACCCGGCCCGGCAATGCGTTGCCCGGTCCACTTAGCCAAAGGCTCTGGAATCCCCATGTCCGATCGTTTCGAACTCTTCCTCACTTGCCCCAAGGGCCTCGAAGGCCTGCTCATCGAGGAAGCCGTCGGGCTTGGCCTTGAAGAAGCGCGCGAGCACACCTCGGCGGTGCGCGGCATGGCTGACATGGAAACGGCGTATCGCCTGTGCCTGTGGTCGCGCCTGGCCAACCGCGTGCTGCTGGTGCTCAAGCGCTTCCCAATGAAGGACGCCGAAGACCTCTATCACGGCGTGCTGGATGTTGACTGGCAAGACCACATGCTGGCCGATGGCACGCTGGCGGTGGAGTTCAGTGGCCACGGTTCGGGCATCGACAACACCCATTTCGGCGCCTTGAAGGTCAAGGACGCCATCGTCGACAAGCTGCGCACGCCGTCGGGCGAGCGACCGTCCATCGACAAGCTCAACCCCGACCTGCGCATCCACCTGCGCCTGGACCGCGGTGAGGCGATCCTCTCCCTCGACCTCTCCGGCCACAGCCTGCACCAGCGCGGCTATCGCTTGCAGCAAGGTGCCGCGCCGCTGAAGGAAAACCTCGCCGCCGCGATCCTGATTCGCGCCGGTTGGCCGCGCATTGCCGCTGAAGGCGGGGCACTGGCCGATCCAATGTGCGGTGTGGGCACGTTCCTGGTAGAAGCCGGGATGATCGCCGCCGACATGGCGCCGAACCTGCGCCGCCAGCAGTGGGGCTTCACCGCCTGGCTCGGCCACGTGCCGGCGTTGTGGAAGAAACTCCACGAAGAGGCCACTGCCCGCGCCGCCGCCGGGCTGGCCAAGCCGCCATTGTGGATTCGCGGTTACGAAGCTGACCCACGGCTGATTCAACCGGGCCGCAACAACGTCGAACGTGCCGGCCTGAGCGAGTGGATCAAGATCTATCAAGGCGAAGTCGCCACCTTCGAACCGCGTCCAGACCAGAACCAGAAGGGCCTGGTGATCTGCAACCCGCCGTACGGCGAACGCCTGGGCGATGAAGCCAGCCTGCTTTACCTCTACCAGAACCTTGGCGAACGCCTGCGCCAGGCCTGCTTGAACTGGGAGGCGGCGGTGTTCACTGGCGCGCCGGACCTGGGCAAGCGCATGGGCATTCGCAGTCACAAGCAGTATTCGTTCTGGAACGGCGCCTTGCCGTGCAAATTGCTGCTGATCAAGGTGTTGCCGGACCAGTTCGTCACGGGTGAGCGTCGCACCCCGGAACAACGTCAGGCCGAGCGCGAGCAGGCCGCCTACGATCAGGCCCCGGAAGTCCCGCAAGAGCGCCAGTACAACAAGAACGGTAACCCGATCAAACCGGCCCCGGCGCCGGGACCCGTCGTGGAGCAGGCGCGGTTGAGCGAAGGCGGGCAGATGTTCGCCAATCGCCTGCAAAAGAACCTCAAGTTGCTGAGTAAGTGGGCCAAGCGCGAAGGCGTGGACTGCTATCGGGTCTACGATGCCGACATGCCGGAATATTCCATGGCCATCGACCTGTACCACGACTGGGTGCACGTCCAGGAATACGTCGCGCCAAAATCCATCGACCCGGAAAAGGCTTCGGCCCGGTTGTTCGATGCCCTGGCGGCGATTCCCCAGGCGCTGAACGTGGATAAGAGCCGCGTGGTGATCAAGCGTCGCGAGCGCCAGAGCGGCACCAAGCAGTACGAGCGCCAGAGCGCCCAGGGCAAGTTCACCGAGGTCAACGAAGGTGGCGTGAAGCTGCTGGTCAACCTTACCGACTACCTGGACACCGGGCTGTTTCTCGACCATCGACCGATGCGCCTGCGGATCCAGAAAGAGGCCGCCGGCAAGCGTTTCCTCAACCTGTTCTGCTACACCGCGACCGCCAGCGTCCATGCGGCCAAGGGCGGGGCGCGGAGCACCACCAGCGTCGACCTGTCGAAAACCTACTTGGATTGGGCACGCCGCAACCTGTCGCTCAATGGTTTTTCGGACAAGAACCGCCTGGAGCAGGGCGACGTGATGGCTTGGCTTGAGGCCAGCCGTGACGAGTACGACCTGATTTTCATCGACCCGCCGACGTTCTCCAATTCCAAGCGCATGGAAGGCATCTTTGACGTGCAGCGTGACCATGTCCAATTGCTGGACCTGGCCGTGGCGCGCCTGGCGCCTGGCGGCGTGCTGTATTTCTCCAACAACTTCCGCAAGTTCCAGCTCGAGGACAACCTCGGCGAGCGTTATGCGGTGGAAGAGATCACCGCCAAGACGATTGATCCGGATTTTGCCCGCAACGGCAAGATCCACCGCGCCTGGAAGATCATGGCGCGTTGAGTCGGGGCTGATTGGATCCACGAAGCCTTGTAATTCAAGGCTTCTAGCCTCGTTTGGGGACTGGTCAAAGTGATGGCGCATAGCTATAACTTAGGCTGTGTCCAGGGCTGTACCTATGCCTGGTTCCTTTCTGAGTTGTGTTTATGGCATTGCATCAGGTGCGTCCCAGGATCCTGGGCTTTATCAGCGAAGACGTGTCGGCCTGGCTGGTCGCTTCGCTGGTCCTGCTGGCCGGTATGTTCCTGACCGGGTTGCTGACTTGGGCGATGATGAATCTGTTCCACCAGCAACTGCGCCAGCGCTTCGAGCTGCAAGCCGAGGAGCGTTTCAGCCGCATCGAGGAACACTTCCAGGACCAGGAGCAACGCCTCGACAGCCTCAGGCGTTTCTTTGCCAACTCTGAAGATGTCTCCAACAACGAATTCCGTGGTTACGCTGACGTGCTATTGCGCCGTATCCGGGCGTTCGCCTGGGCGCCCAGGGTGCTGCGCGACGAACGGCAATCGTTCGAACGACAAGCGCAAGCCGACGGGGCCACTCAATTCACGATCCGCGAGCCGGACGGTAGCGGTGGCCTGCGACAGGCCGCCGAACGGGATGAATACGCACCGCTGCGCTACATCCAGAGCCAGGCTTCCTACGGGACACCGCTGGGCCTGGACCTGCTTTCCGAACCCTTGCGCCGTGCCACCGTTGAGCGGGCCCGCCAGAGAGGCGGGCCGGTGGTTTCGCAGCCATTGGACTTGATGGGCGCCGACCCGGTATTTGCCCGGGGGGTACTGTTGGTCGCGCCGGTCACCCGGGAGTTGGCCAGCGAACCGGTCGGGTACGTGGTGGCCGCCATCAGCATGCGGCAACTGGCGGGTGATGGGCTGCCAGCGTCCAGTCACGACAATCTGTCGATGCGTGTCATGGACCTGTCTACCGAAAACGCGGAGGAGGCGCTGTTCGAATCCCACAACCCGCCGGGCCGTAGCGATTTGTCGGCGACGCGCCTGTTGCGCCTGGCCGATCGCGACTACCGGGTGGAGTTGCGGCCCAGCCGGGTGTTCCTGTCCACCAATCATTCTTCGGTCACCAGCATGGTGATACTCGGCGGTTTGCTCAGCCTGCTGCTCAGCGTCTTGCTCTATGTGCTGGTCAGCCAGCGGCAGCGGGCCTTGAAACTGGTAGAGCAACGCACTCGTGAACTGCGCGCCCGGGAGCAGGAGCTGCGCGGTACCCATGGGCAGTTGCGTGGTGTGCTGGATGCCGCGACTCAGGTCGCGATCATCGCCACGGACCTGCGCGGCGTCATCACCACCTTCAACGCCGGTGCCGAGCAGATGCTCGGCTACCCGAGCTGCGAGGTCCTGCAGAGCATGACCCTGGAAAACCTGCATGTACCGCGCGAACTCCAGGCCCGCGCCGCCCAACTCGGCGCGCGCTTTGGCAAGCCGATTCCGGCGTGCCACGCGATGTTGCTCGAGGGGGGCGAACAGGGCGGGCAGCAGGCGCGGGAGTGGACCCTGGTGCGCCGCGATGGCAGCCACCTGACCGTGAACATGCTCGCCACACCGATGCTCGATGACCAGGGGTTGTGGATCGGGCACCTGGCGATCTGCATCGACATCACCGAACGCAAGCGCGTCCACGAAGCGTTGGCTGCCCGTGATGTGTTGCTGAAAAAGCTCAGTGCCCACGTGCCCGGGGGAATCTACCAGTTCAAAATGGATTTCAACGGTCGCTTCAGCGTGATCTATGCCAGCGACGGCATTCGCGACATCTATGAATTGGAACCCGATGTGCTGGTGCAGAACGCCGAGGCGATTTTCTCGCGCATCCACCCGTTGGACAGCACGCGTGTCCGCGCTTCGATTCGCGCGTCGGCCCACACCTTGAGCCCGTGGCGGGAAGAGTACCGGGTGCAACTGCCCTTGCGCGGCCTGCGCTGGGTACGCGGCGAGGCCACGCCCGAGGAACTGCCCGGCGGCGGGGTGTTGTGGCACGGGTATATCTCGGATATTTCCGACCTCAAGCGCGTGGAAGAAGAGCTGCGGGCCTTGTCCGTGACTGACGCCCTGACCGGTATTCGCAATCGCCGCTATTTCCAGGAGCGCCTGACTTCGGAGATGGCTCGGGTCGAGCGCGGTTCCGGAGGACTGGCGGTCATCATGCTCGATATTGACCACTTCAAGCGCATCAACGACCAGCATGGCCACGCAGTGGGCGACCGGGTGTTGCAGGCCGTCTGCCAGCGTGTCGCCCAACGGTTGCGGCGCACCGATGTGTTCTGCCGGCTGGGGGGCGAAGAGTTCGTGGTGCTGTGCCCGGACGCTGACAGCGACAGCGCCTACACCTTGGCATTGGAGCTGTGGGAAGGCTTGCGGGCGGCGCCCATCGAGGGCGTGGGGTTTGTCACCGCCAGCTTCGGTATCGCCACCTGGCGCGCCGGGGAGGGCGCCGATGCGTTGCTGCTAAGGGCTGACTCGGGCGTGTATGCGGCCAAGCAGGCCGGGCGGGATCGGGTTGAGGTGCAGTTGGGTTAGCCACTTAGGCTGGGTATATGGTAGTGCCGTTCAGTTAAGGATGGTTTGAATCATTGTGGCGAGGGGATTTATCCCTGTTGGGCTGCGCAGCAGCCCCAAAAGGCTGAATGTAACCAACCCGGCATACTTCGGTGGCTGGGTTCAGGGCCGCTTCGCAGCCCAGCGGGGATAAATCCCCTCGCCACAGATTCATCGAATGCCTTAAGTGAACAGCATTATGGGTATATGGGGGCGAAGTGTGGGAGCGAGCAAGCCCGCTCCCACAGTTGATCTCTGGCGGGATTAGAGCACCGAAGCCGTCTGCGGCAGTTTCGGCTGGCGGTACAGGTCCAGCAGCACCTGGTCCAGCACCGACGAAGCGCCCCAAGGTTTCGGATCGTTGAGAATCGCCACCACCGCCCAGGTGTTGCCATTGATGTCTCGGCTGAAGCCGGCGATGGCGCGGACGGTGTTCAGGGTGCCGGTTTTGACGTGGGCTTCGCCGGCCATGGCGGTGGTCTTCAGGCGTTTGCGCATGGTGCCGTCGGTGCCGGCAATCGGCATCGAACTGATGAACTCGGCCGAGTACGGGCTGCGCCAGGCGGCTTGCAGCATGGCCGCCATTTCCCGGGCGCTGACCCGTTCGGCGCGGGACAGGCCGGAGCCGTTCTCCATCACCAGGTGCGGCGCGGTGATGCCTTTCTTGGCCAACCACTGGCGCACCACCCGTTGCGCGGCCTTGGCGTCATCACCGTCGGCTTCGTTACGGAACTGCGCGCCGAGGCTCAGGAACAATTGCTGGGCCATGGTGTTGTTACTGTATTTGTTGATGTCGCGGATGATCTCCGCCAGGTCCGGGGAGAATGCCCGGGCCAGCACCTTGGCATTGCTCGGGGTCGCGGCCAGGCGGTCCGTGCCCTGGATGCTGCCGCCCAGCTCTTTCCAGATCGCCCGCACCGCTCCTGCGGTGTAGGTAGCATGGTCCAGCAGCGACAGGTAGGTCTGGGAGCTGCAACCGTCACCGAGTTGGCCGCCGACGGTCACCGTCACGCTGCCGTCCGTCTGGGTCACCGGGTTGTAGCGCACACCGCCGGCGCATTGCTTGGAGTTGACGGCCTTGACCTGATTGTCGATGCGAATGCTCGCAATTGGCGGCTCCACCGACACCAGCACCCGGCCGCCGTCGTTGCGGGCGACGAAGCGCAGGGCCTTGAGGTTGACCAGCAACGAGTCGGGCTTGACCAGGAACGGTTTGTTTTCGTCGTTGCCGTCGTCGTTGAACTCGGGCAGTTGCGGCTGGATGAAGAAGCCGCGGTCCAGCACCAGGTCGCCGGTGACCTGCTGCACGCCGTTGGCCCGCAGGTCACGCATCAGCAGCCAGAGTTTTTCCATGTTCAGCTTGGGATCGCCGCCGCCCTTGAGGTACAGGTTGCCGTTGAGGATCCCGCCGCTGAGAGTGCCATCGGTGTAGAACTCGGTTTTCCATTGGTGATTGGGGCCGAGCATTTCCAGGGCCGCGTAGGTGGTCACCAGTTTCATGGTGGACGCTGGATTGACCGAGACATCGGCGTTGTACAGGGTCGGGGTGCCGGGGCCGTTGAGCGGCACCATCACCAGGGACAGCGCGTCGTCCTGCAGCTTGCTGGCCTTGAGGGCCTTTTGCACGTTGGGCGACAGGGCTGTGTTGATCGTGGCGGCGAGGCTGGTGACAGGGAGGGCCAGGGGAAGAAGAAGGCTGGCCAGAAGCAGTGGACGCAAAGATTTGATCATTTGTAATAAAACCCTACGGGCGAGGGGGGAAAGACGAGGACATGAAAATGAACGCCCTCAACGGTCATGAAAGTGTCGGCATTATGCCCCAAGCCGCAACGGCTGGGGCCGTGCCTGAGTCCTTCGGCCGCTATTTTTTACCGACGGTAGGTCGATACGCCCGATCAGTCGGGCAATCGGCGCGCCAAACTGGTAAAGTGCCGGCCGTTATTACTTATGAGGATTGTTCCAATGGCGACTAACCGTTCCCAGCGTCTGCGCAAAAAACTGTGCGTGGATGAATTTCAAGAGCTGGGTTTCGAACTGAACCTGGATTTCAAAGAAGATCTGGCCGATGAGGCTATTGACGCTTTCCTCGACGCGTTCCTGAAAGAAGCCATGGAAGCCAACGGCCTTGGCTACGTCGGCGGCGACGACTACGGTCTGGTTTGCCTGCAGAAGCGTGGCTCGGTTTCCGAAGAGCAGCGCGCTACCGTTGAAGCCTGGCTCAAGGCGCGTCCTGAGCTGACCAGCGTTGAAGTGAGCCCGCTGATGGACGTCTGGTACCCGGAAAAGCCGATCAATCAGAAGTAAGCTGCAAGCTTCGAGCTTCGAGCGGCAAGTCCAAGCGCTTGAAGCTTGAAGCTTGAAGCTTGAAGCTTAATCCCCCCTCCAATTCAAGATCAGCAACGTCAACACCCCCGCCACAATCCCCCAGAACGCCGAACCGATGGAGAACAGCGTCAGCCCCGACGCCGTGACCATGAAGGTGATCAACGCCGCTTCCCGCTCCTTCACTTCGCTCATGGCGATGCTCAAGCCATTGATGATCGACCCGAACAGCGCCAAGGCCGCGATGGACAGCACCAGCTCCTTGGGCAGCGCCGCGAACAACGCCGCCAGCGTTGCGCCAAACACCCCGGCAATCCCGTAGAAAATCCCGCACCAGACCGCCGCCGTGTAGCGCTTGTTGCGATCTTCGTGGGCGTGTGGCCCGGTGCAGATCGCCGCGCTGATGGCCGCCAGGTTGATGCCGTGGGAGCCGAACGGCGCCAGCAGTAGCGAAGCGATGCCGGTGCTGGTGATCAGCGGCGAGGCCGGCACGTTGTAGCCGTCGGCGCGCAGCACGGCGATGCCGGGCATGTTCTGCGAGGTCATCGCCACCACGAACAACGGAATGCCGATGCTGATGGTGGCCGCCAGGGAAAAGTGCGGCGTGGTCCACACCGGTGTCGCGACTTCCAGGGCGAAGCCGCTGAAGTCCAGCAGCCCCAACAGGCCCGACAGCGCCGTACCGATCAACAATGCCGCCAGTACCGCATAGCGGGGCGACAGGCGCTTGACGATCAGGTAGGTGAAAAACATCCCCAGCACCAGGCCGGTGCGATGCTGGGTGGCGACAAAGATCTCGCTGCCGATCTTGAACAGGATCCCCGCCAGCAACGCCGCCGCCAGCGAGGCCGGGATGCGCTTGACCAGGCGCTCGAAACTGCCGGTCAGGCCACAGATCGTCACCAATACTGCACAGGTGATATAGGCACCGATGGCCTCGCCATAACTCACGCCACCCAGACTGGTGATCAGCAGCGCTGCGCCGGGTGTCGACCAGGCGATGGTGATCGGTGTGCGATAGCGCAGCGATAGCCCGATGGAACACACCGCCATGCCGATGGAAATTGCCCAGATCCACGAAGAAATCTGTCCGCTGGTCAGCCCGGCTGCCTGCCCAGCCTGGAACATCAGCACCAGGGAGCTGGTGTAGCCGGTCATCATGGCAATGAACCCGGCGACGATGGCCGAGGGCGAGGTGTCGGCCAGTGGGCGAAGTGGCGTGGTCGTGACTTCGGTCATGGTGCGGGAGGATCCTAATTGGTAGAACGGCTTGAAGCTTGACTATGTGGCGAGGGGATTTATCCCCGATGGACTGCGTAGCAGTCCCGGAAAGTTTTGATGCGACAAGGTTGGTATGGCTGAACCGCCCGCTTTGCGGGGTCGCTTCGCGACCCAGCGGGGATAAATCCCCTCGCCACAGGCCACAGGTTTGGGGTTTAAGCCTAAACTCAACGCAGTTGCCGATTGCAATACAGCCATGCCCGCAAACAGCCGTACAGTCGTGTTGCCATCAGAGGTTGTGTACAATCGCCGTGTCATTTACGCGATACTTGCCAGCGACCCGCTGTGCCGTATTACAGTCACGGTCAATTCGCCGCCGTTTTCCCGACCCGAGTGCCCATGAACGAACAGTTGCAGCCCCTCAAGAAACAACCGCGAGCTGGTAAAACCGGCCGCAGCGGAACCCAGGACGATATTGTCTATGCGCATATCTTCGAGGCCATCCTCGAACAACGCCTGGCGCCCGGTACCAAGTTGAGCGAAGAGGCGCTGGGGGAAATTTTCGGGGTCAGCCGCACGATCATTCGCCGGGCATTGTCACGCCTGGCCCATGAAGGGGTGGTGTTGCTGCGGCCCAATCGCGGCGCCGTGGTGGCCAGCCCAAGTGTCGAAGAGGCCCGCCAGGTGTTCCTGGCCCGACGCCTGGTGGAAAGGGCGATCACCGAATTGGCGGTGCAGCATGCCACGGCTGAACAATTGGCTGAGCTGCGGCAGATGGTCAGCGACGAGCGCGACAGTTTCTCCCGGGGCGACCGCGGCGCCGGCATCCGTTTGTCGGGCGAGTTTCACCTCAAGCTGGCCGAAGCGGCGAAGAACGCCCCGCTGATCAGCTTCCAGCGCAGCCTTGTGTCCCAGACGTCGCTGATCATCGCCCAGTACGAAAGCGGCAACCGTTCCCACTGTTCCTATGACGAACACACTCAGTTGATCGACGCCATCGAGGCCCGCGATGCCACACTGGCCGTCGACCTGATGATGCATCACATGGACCACATCGATAGCAAGCTCAACCTCGACGAGGAAAGCGCGTCGGATGACTTGCATGCGGTGTTCTCGCATTTGTTGCAGAGCAAGAAACCGGGGCGCTCGACGGCCAAGCTCTGATTGAGTGGCGTCAGCGGCACCGACCCCGATCGTTCCCACGCTCTGCGCTCATCGTTCTACATAACTCTGTTTTCAAGTATTTTGGGAATTCGGAGAAATGGAGAACGATGATTGAATTGGGCACAGGACGAAATGAAAACCGCCGACTTGGGTGATGGCCGTTTAAATGCCAGGCTCGCCAGCTTTTTAGGACGCCTAGCCGATCATCCCGGCAACAGCATCCCGACCGCTTGTCGAGGGCTGGCAGAAACGACGGCGGCTTATCGATTTCTTGATAATGAGAAAGTCACGTTCCAGAAGGTGTTGCAGCCCCATCAGGACGCGACCCTGCAACGGATGCAATGCAGTCCCGTGGTGCTGTTGGCGCAAGATAC